>CAXAVP010000128.1:0-12419 GCA_963972175.1 uncultured Arenibacter sp. | reverse complement strand
TATTGATAGGAAAAAGCAGCAGTAGCATACGTGCCTTAAATAAAATGTTTGAAAACAGGGAGGTTAAAAAAACCTATTATGCCATAACCATTGGCGAAATGAAGGCTGTAGGACCCATCACCTCCGAAATTGATGGCAAGAAATCACTGTCCAATAGTACACTTTGCGAATCTGTAACCTCCAAAAGATTTGGGAAGCTCAACCTGGTACAATTGGAACCCCTAACGGGAAGAAGGCATCAATTGCGGAAACATCTATCAGGTATTGGCAACCCCATCTTGGGGGATAAAGAATATGGAATGGAAAACCTGATCCTACAGGGCAAGGGCCTCTACCTGCATGCCTATTCCTTGCAATTTACACATCCCTTTACCCAGAAAGAGGTCTGCCTAATAGATGGACTTCCCAAAAGGTTTAAAAAGATTTTTGATCACTTGGAATAGCTTACAATTGTCCGAAATACACATTGGACTAAGTGAATGTATAAGACCAGGCTCAAGAAGTCCATATTTCTAACGGATTTTTTAACACCTATAAAAAAAGGGATGGACACTATTAAAATGTTCAACCCTAAAGTTTACTCTTAGGTTATATCCAATTAGCTACTTTACAATCCACAAGGGCACTTCCAGATCCTCATTAAAGAGCTCCTCGGTTACACTGCCCACAAGCAAGGAGGAAAAGGTATTCTTGCCTTTGTCCCCAACTATAATAAGATCTACACTTGAGGTATGGGCTTTGATCCTTAATTTTTCTGCAACCCCTGTATCCCTTCCGGGTATTATTTCTGTTGTTAAATCCCCCTTATATCCAATCTTTTTAATGAATTTGCTACCCTTTACCTTTAGGTGGTTTTCTATCTTCACATCCAGTTGTTCTTTTGGAATATAAGGAGAGAATTGAACGGGAACATTGTAGACGTGCACCGCTTTTACCTTGGCCCCCGTGATTTCCTCTAATGTTTCGGCCACGGCAAATACCTTTTTGGATGCCGCTGAAAAATCCGTACCCGCCCAGATATTGGAAATAAGCGGTTGCGCGTTTTTAGGGACAGATAGAATATTGCATTTAAGCAACCGCAACAATTTTCCACTAACCACTCCGGTACCCTTTTCCCTGTTTTTATTTCCGATCAGCGCAAGCTGTACCTCATATTTATTTACAATATAATTGATGAGCGATTCAGAATAGGGGTCCTCTGATATAAGTACCTCCCATTGGGATGAAGCACTAAACTTTTCACCCACTTTTTCATTTAGTTCATCACCAATGATTTCGTCCAGGTTTAGATCTTTTAGTTGCTCTTCAAATAGTTCTGAAATTTCATATTTTTTAATATTATGTACAAAATACACCTTTTCAACCTTAAGGGTTTCTGCAATAAATGATGCATACTCAATTAAGGTACTATCAATATCTGAAAGGTCCAGGGCTACTAGGATGTTTTTAATTTCAGTCATTATAAAGATTATTTAGTGTTTTTTTGCTGATTTATATTTCGCTTTTTCACGATAGCGGAAACAATTTCCTCGTAATTCTCAAGTTCTTTTTGGGTCTCCCGCTTTTTTAATTTTTTCAAGTCCTCGCTTAGGCCTTTATACAAGGAAAAGCACATAATTATGAGAATAACGGCAAAGGGCAATCCCGTTACTATGGTAGCAGTTTGAAGCGCTTGGAGCCCACCGCCCAATAACAGCACAGCTGCCACACTACCCTCCCCTACTGCCCAAAAGACCCTTTGGCCTACTGGAGCATCTATTTTGCCCCCAGAGGTTAAGTTATCCACTACCAAAGATCCGGAGTCGGAGGAGGTAACAAAAAAACCTGCTATTAGGATGATGGCAATAACATTCAGCACAAAAGCAAAAGGATAGTCCTCCAAAAACACAAACAGGGCGGTGGCCACATTATCGTTCACGGCATTGACAATTGTATCATCTCCAAGAAGTGCCTGTTGCACAGCAGTGCTCCCAAATGCCGATATCCAAAAAAAAGTGACGATAGAAGGCACTATCAACACCCCTAAAATAAATTCACGAACGGTACGCCCTTTGGATATACGGGCAATAAACATTCCTACAAAAGAAGACCAGGCAATCCACCATCCCCAATAAAAGACCGTCCATGTATTTTGCCAATTGGAATCGCTGTAACTTTCTGTCCAAGTCGCAATTTCAAGAAAACCCGATAGGTAATTCCCCGTGTTCTGCACAAAGGATTTGAAAACAAAAATAGTTGGCCCCAATATTAATACCACCAAAAGGAACAGTACGGCTATTCTCATATTCCATTCACTTAAAACCCGTACCCCTTTATCTACTCCCATAACCACAGAAATGGTCGCCACCAAGGTTATTCCAATAATTAATATAATTTGCGTCTGTACCCCACTATCAATTCCAAAAAGGTGAAACAATCCTGCCGAAATTTGTTGAACTCCCATTCCCAAGGATGTGGCCAGACCAAACAAAGTGGCAAGCACGGCAAAGATGTCTATGGCATCGCCAATTTTTCCATAAATCCTATCGCCTAAAAATGGATAGAAAATAGATCTAATAGTGAGTGGAAGACCACGTGAATAAGTGAAATATGCCAAGGACAGGCCTACCAGTGCATAAATGGCCCAGGCGTGAAAACCCCAGTGCAAAAAAGTGAATTTCATGGCTTCCTTGGCCGCTTCGGCAGTTCCTCCTTCTGCCATGGGCGGACTCATAAAATGATAAATAGGTTCCGAAATACTCCAAAACAACAGCCCAATTCCCATGCCGGCACTAAACAGCATGGCAAACCAAGAAATCGTTTTAAATTCGGGTTTTGCATTTTGCCCACCAATTCTTAACTGCCCATATTTACTAAAGGCCAGATAAATCATAAATATTAAAAAAATATTAGCGCTCAATACAAAAAACCAACCCGATTTCTTTGCAACATAATCTTGGATGCTGGTAAAATATTGCTCCGCCCCCTCCTTGTACATCAAGGTCAATGTTATAATGATGATGATGGTAATGGCCGAGGTAAAAAATACCGGGCCATTCACGTCCAATCCAAATATGGATTTTTTCTCATCACTCCTAATAATCTTCTTAGCCATAAAATATGTAGTTTTTAATGTAATTTCCAAAAGCGTAAAAAATATGGATAATGCTAAAAATAGTAGCCAATATTAATGTTAAACCTTGCTTCCCATTTGGCATTTGGGTTGCCTTTGGAGAAATCGTCCACAAAATTTCCGCCCAACCAGGAATGATTATATCCTGCCGCATAGTCAAAATAAGTATAAACATTTCCGGCCGAAACTAAAATGCCGGTTACGTTCATATACGAATCCGTAAATCCCGAAGCTTTTTTCTGCATATAGGCAAAATCATTATAAAACTGTAAATTGGTGACCGGCCCCCATGCTACACCAACATTTTTGGATATTGCCAAAGAATACATATTAAAATCGGAAGCCACCTCATAAGGTGTCCCATAAGCGGCCATGGTTACAGCATCCCTAGGGGTTCCCTCTACATTCTCCGGGTTATGCGAAGCTACTATAAATTGGGCCTTCCCGTTCCATGTTCCATGTGTTATTTCGTAGTGGACGGCAAATGCAGCATGATCCCCCATTTCTTCTGTATCCAGATTATACAGTCCGCCATATTGCATGGAAAACCCCAATCTAGTGGCAGCTGCCTCTCCAAATTTGTAGATAAATTTTCCGTTGAACTGATTTACTTCTTTGTTCCTACCAGTGATATCATAGGAATAGCGGTTGGGGGAAGTTTCGGTATTGCTGCCAAATCTCAATTCCTCCGCATTTTTGAAAAATGCCAACTGATATTCAAACTTTTTCCCTGTATGCAAGTACTTTACCCCCATATCGTGGTCATCTTCCATTCCTACATAGTAGGATAGGTTAAAAAACCAGTTGTGGGAATTGTATTGTTGAATTCCAAAAGGAACCTGGGTTAAACCAACATGAATTTGATCTTCCTCATTAAAATTGTATCCTACCCACCCTTGCTTTAGAAATCCCCCTCCAAAACCTTCAGCGTATAATCTGTATTCAGCATTTAGATACACCTCTTTATAAGCAGCCACGGCATTTATCCTAAACATATCATAGCCAAAATCCCCTCCACGCTTTTTCTGACCTTCCTTCCATGATGAAAGATTATAATTGAATCGTAAGGCCCCACCAATTTTCAATTCCGGCTTGTCCTGCGCCTGTAAGGAGACAGTCAGGAATAAAGCCATGATTACAAGGCTATAAACTGAAAGCGACCGCAAGCAAGTAATTATGTGAATCATGGGTACAATTTTGTCAATCCAAATAAAATGAAAAATTCCAGAGCTAAGAAAGCTTATTCTAATACTATGGCTCTTGGATCTCCCTATAATTTATCTCTAGTAATGCCTACATGGTAAGGGCAAGAAACTGCTATTAACATTTCAACACCTTCCCGAAGGTAACAGTTGGCCATGCGACTTAATTTTTTGTGTCACTTAAAAAGTACAAAACCAATAAAAATATTCATGAGCCAAGAGTAGGTATGCAAAAATAAAAACCAATTAAGACTTAGAGCAAGATTATCTCAAAATATCATTACCCACCCTGCATTTCCCAAGGTATGACCAAAGTATTTTAGAAAACAATAGTATGCTTGTTTCTTTATCACTCCCGACAAGTTTGCATTACGCAATTTATTTTGCAATGAACACCCTATAGAAATTACATCCCAGTTCACATAATTATTGTTACTTTAGTCTTAATTATTCCCCCAAATTGGTATAGGTGCCCAATAATTTTTTATGATCTACCTAAAACCAATGTTCCCCTAACGTTAACACTTTCTATAAAATAAGTAAAAATGAGGACATTTATATATTTCACAGTATCCTTTTTTGTTCTGGCATCGGTCAGCTGTCAGTCAAGTCCAGACTATGTTACAGTTCAGGAATCCAAATTGGATAAGTATAAAATAGCATCCATAAAGCAGTTGGGCCATGAGATACTCACCGCCCAAAAGAACAATGGTTATTATAGCTTGACAAAAAAACAAGCTACTACCCAAATGATCGAAGGACTGAACGAGTCCGTTCAAAAAGCATCCTATAAAAAAATTAAAAGTCTTTTTGGCGACTATGAAGACCTTCAATTTAAATCCCTCCTGAGAGGCCTTAGTGGAGAAAAATATATGATTTACAGGTTTAAGGGCAATTTTAAGACTGATGCGGACATTGAAGTGCGAATGGTATTCAATGAAGAGGAGAAATTAGCGGGATTTTTTATTAAACCCTGGAATGAAAGCCTGTAAGTATGCACTCCTTAGGCCACCGCATCCTTTTCACTACTTTTAGCCCTCCGTTTGCTAATTAAATCCTAAATAATTTGTTATTTCAAAGCAACTGCTTAGTTTTGTTCCGTAGTGAAGAAGCAATGGCTAGAAAAAAACAATATAACGAACAAGAAGTAATAGACAAGGCCATGGCCTTGTTCTGGAGAAATGGCTATGAGAACACTTCTGTGCGTATGTTGGAAAAGGAAATGGGTATTAACCAATTTTCTATTTATGCCAGTTTTGGTAGCAAGCACGGGGTATTTCTAGAAAGCATCAATACCTATAAAAAAAGGATTAAATGTATTACCGATAAACTGCAGGCATCCCAGAACGGCAAAGAAGGAATTAAACAGTACTTCTATGACTTTCTAAAATTTGCCCGTGAAAACGGTGTAAACAAAGGCTGTCTGGTAACCAATACGGTAAATGAAATTAAGAAGGAATCCGATCCGGTATTAATGGAAGAATTATCAAAATTTGCCGAAGGCATCAAACAACTGTTCCTTAATAACTTGTTGCAGGATAAAAACAAAAGCACCCAAGTGGCCAAGAAACAGGCCAACTATCTTATGAACTGTATTTTGGGCCTATCGGTAGCCTCCAAGGTTTATAAGCAAAGTGAGCTAGACGATATTATCGAAATTACCTTTATGAACATCTAACATTTTTTTTAACCCTAAACTAAGCAGTTGCTTAGATATAATTTTAATAAATACTTTAAATACAATTACTATGAGTACATTAACAAATCACAGTATTGAATCGGCACCGGCAGAAAGCAAGCCCTTATTGGAGGGTTCCCTTAAAGCTTGGGGAAGTATCCCTAACCTTCACGGTGTACTGGCCGGATCCCCTGGCTTATTGAAAGCCTATCAGGACTTACACGAACTATTCCAAAACACTTCCTTTAACGAGGAGGAACTTACGGTAGTATGGCAAACCATTAATGTGGAGCACGAATGCCACTACTGTGTTCCGGCACATACTGCCATTGCCAAAATGATGAAGGTAGACGATAGCATTACCCAGGCCTTGCGTAACAGAACGGAATTGCCCACCAGCAAACTACAGGTTTTGCACCAAACTACCCTTTCTATAGTTAGGAACCGTGGCAATATAAAAGAGGAGGAAATACAAGCGTTCTACACCGCTGGATATGGCGAGCAACAGTTACTGGAAATTATCCTGGGACTTTCACAAAAAGTAATAAGTAACTACGTAAACCATATTGCCAAAACCCCAGTGGACAAACCCTTTGAAAAGTATGCTTGGAATGGCCAAGAAGTGGCTGCCCAATAAGAAAATCATAAAACCTCCTGCCGTCTTGCAGGAGGTTTTTCCCACCAAATAAATTTGGAATAGGCCCAGACCGCTGCACACAGCGGTAGGTTTGTTCCTAAAAGGAAGGCTACAAAACAGTATAACACCCCCAGCAAACACACTAGGGGCAATACAACAAAACAATGATCAAAGTAACAGTAATGTACCCCAACAGTACGGATATAACGTTTGACATGGAATATTATGCTAAAACACATATCCCCATGGTACAGCAATTGCTGGGCGAGGCGCTCAAGAAAACCGAATTGGAAGTAGGCATCTCTGGAGCAGCTCCCTCAGAACCCGCACCCTTTGTGGCAATAGCCAATTTATATTTTGAAACACTGGAATCCTTCCAAACGTCTTTTGGGCCACATGTAGCAACTATTGTAGCCGACACCCCCAACTACTCCAACGTACAAGGGGAAATACAAATCGGTAAAATAGTTTAATTTAGGGGTATGGCAGATACTATAAAACTAGATATTATCTCGGACGTAGTGTGTCCTTGGTGTACCATTGGATACAAACGCCTGGAAAAGGCTATTTCCGAAATGGGTCTGGAAGACCGCATAGAGATAGAATGGCAACCATTTGAACTAAATCCCCATATGCCAGCAGAAGGTGAAAACGTACAGGAGCATATTGCCAATAAGTACGGTTCTTCGCTTGAAGACCAAAAACGTTCTCAAGAGCAGATGGCCGAAGCAGGGGCCGAGCTGGGATTTAGCTTTGACTATTATGACGATATGAGGATCGTAAACACTAGGGACGCCCATATTTTGCTGGATTATGCTAGAGAAGCAGAAAAACAGACCGAGCTTAAAATGCGCTTAATGACCGCCTATTTTAGCGAGCGAAAAGACGTTTCCAACAAAACGGTCCTTAAGCAGGAAGTAAAGGCTATAGGCCTCAACACCGAGGAAGCTTTAAAACGCTTGGACGACCCTAACCTCCGTTATCAATTGATATCCAAGGAAAAGTATTGGCAGCAATTGGGAGTATCTGCCGTACCTACTATGGTATTCAATAACAAAAGTGCCCTTACAGGGGCCCAACCCGTTGAAGTATACAAACAAGTTTTAGCAGAATTCCTAAAATAAATAATAAAAACTAGGGGCGCTCTATCCAAACCTTAATAGTAGTTATCCCAATAACTGGTTAACAGGTACTATTTTGCCCTTCCCAGCCCAATTAAATAAGCGGTAAACCAGTGATTCCCTAATGACCGATCGTTAAGAAATAAAAGGGAATCCCAAAACATAAACTACTATGGAACATAGCGAACACAACACATCCCCATCCGATGCCCCAAAAGTCCTCTTCTTTGATGTAAATGAATCCCTCTTGGATTTGGGGTCTTTGAAAAAAAGCATTGGAAACGCCCTGGGAGGACGGGAAGACCTACTGCCCCTTTGGTTTACTACCATGCTACACTACTCACTAGTATCCACTGCGGGCAGACAGTATACCAACTTTGGAGCCATAGGTGCGGCCACCCTTAAAATGGTCGCTGCCAATCAGGGGATAGCCCTCACCGAAGAGGAGGCCAAGGAAGCCCTGGCCCCTATTCGTTCCCTACCTCCACACCCAGAGGTAAAAGAATCCCTGCAAAAACTAAAAAATGCCGGTTACATCATGGCAGCGCTTACCAACTCCTCCAACGAGGCCCTGTCCGTGCAATTTAAGAATGCTGGAATAAGGCATTATTTTGATGAAATTTTAAGCATAGAAGACGTTAAAAAATACAAACCCGACAGCGAGGTCTACCGATGGGCCGCCAGAAAATTGGGAGTAGGCCCCAATGAGTGCATGATGATCGCCGCCCACGGCTGGGACATTGCCGGAGCATTATGGGCAGGATGGCGGGGCGCCTTCATTGTCCGTCCGGGACAACAACTTTACCCTTTGGCCCCCCTCCCAGAAATACATGAACCCGATCTCCTGAAAATTTCTGAAAAGCTTATCGCTCTAAAATAAAATCCTAAATCGTGTAATGGATATTTACCAATGTGGTCTTTCCGGCCACAGACCATAAAGGCAGGGCCCAACACAGCCCGAAAATGTACATTTTCCTTCTTAAAATATTAAAATAATTGATTTAGTTAGGATTCCTTACTATATTTGTATGGCAATAATGCAATAACCTAAAATTACAAGTAATGAAAAAATCGGTTTTTTATCACGCTGGCTGTCCTGTTTGTGTCAGTGCAGAACATGACATCCTGGAACTTATTGGAGAACAAAATGTAGAGATTGTACATTTTGGCAACAACAAATCACGTATCCCAGAGGCAGAAAAAGCAGGGGTTAAATCTGTTCCCGCCCTGGTTACACCAAACGGCAATGTATTGCACATTAATTATGGTGCTTCCATGGCCGATGTAAAAGCTTAACTTTTTTTATTTTATTTTGTTAGGATTCCTAATTTTGTTGGACCCGAATCATACCAAAACACTAAGGCAGGAAAAACCCCTTAGCTTTAATTAGGATTACTAACTTTGCCTGTCGGGCAAATCCCGACAGGCTTTTATATGGAGAAGAGTATTTTTAACCCAGAACATCAAGAATTGGACATTTCCAGTAAAATTGTTGCAGGTCTTCAACGAATATCGGAAGCGTTCAAGGTATTGCTATGGGATAAAGCGAAAAATCTGGGTCTTAGCCCCATTCAGATTCAGATCCTGATTTTTGTGGCGTACCATAAAACAGATCTTTGCAACGTAAGTCACCTTGCCAAGGAATTTAATGTTACCAAGCCTACCATTAGTGATGCCATACGGGTTATGGACAAAAAAGGATTGATTAGCAAACAATACTCCTCCACTGATAGCAGGAGGTATTCCATAGGCCTGTCCCAACTAGGCCAAGGTGTAATTGAAGAGACAGCCGATTTTGCCAATCCCCTTCAAACCCAGCTCCAAACCACCAATCAAGAGGAATTGGAACTCCTCTTTGGTACCTTGAGCAAGCTTATCTATCAATTAAACAGAAGCGGTATCCTTAACGTACAGCGCAGTTGTTATGGTTGCAAATTCTACAGCAAGCAGGGACATCAAGACTTTTGTAAGCTACTTAACAAGGAGTTGTTAAATACGGATATTCGATTGGACTGTCCGGAATTTGAAGAAAGGAAAACCAGCTAAGTCAAGCTGCTACCACAACATTTCCCTATCAATCATTTTTTACCATAGTCTTAAAACAACTATATCTTATTCTTTATAAGGTTGTGATATTTGGACAGAATTAGGATATTTACCCTTTCCTTTCTTTCCCAGAAAACGGGAATACCTAAGGCTATTGGCATATTAAAAAAAAACATGAAGAACATTTGGCTATTGTGCGGCACCATACTACTGTGCCTTACCTCCTCCCTTGCCCAGCAGGGAAACAAATCGAACTTAACTATCAAAGAAATTATGCAGGGTAACCACTTTGTTGGTCACCTGCCTTCCAATCCCCAATGGTCCCTGGACAGCCAAACCCTGTATTTTGATTGGAACCCTGAACAGGCACAAAACGACTCCCTATACGCCTACCCTCTAAAACTGGGCAAGACAATAAAGACCGATTTTATGACGTCCTATTCCCTACCAAATTCCAACGGGGTATATAACAAGGACAGATCCTTAAAAATATATGCCAAACGGGGCGACATCTATATGGTGAACCTTAAGACCCAGCACATCACCCAGATTACCCAAACCGAAGCATACGAAAGTGCCCCCCATTTTACGGACAACGGCAATAAGGTAGCTTTTCAAAAGGACAACAACCTCTACAGTTGGGACATTGCCACCGGAAGCACGGTACAGCTTACCAAGATTAAATCGGAGAAAACCGATAAAAAGAAAAGCCCTAAAAACGAATGGCTTTACCAAGACCAATTAGGTTTATTTGACGTACTGCGTAGCAGAAAGGAAAAAAAAGACGCTACTGCCGAAATGAAGAAACGTTTGGAGGCAATGGGCCCATTGCCCATAGATTCAAAGGGTACGTCCATTTCGCAACTCACCATAAGTCCCAATGGAAAATACATTACCTACCTTAGTACAAAGTCGCCCAAAACCAAGGAGGGCACTATTGTACCCCACTACGTCACCGAATCTGGTTATACCGAAGATCAACAAACCCGATCCAAGGTAGGCGACCAACCCAATGAATACAAAATGTTTGTATATGACGTTGCTAAGAGAAAAGTGTATCCTGTGGTCTTGGACAGTCTGGAAGGCCTGGATTACGTTCCGGAATATACCAAGGACTACCCGGACAAAACCTATGAAAACAAAAATAGGATAGGCTATATCAACGGCCCCATGTGGAGTGAGGACGGGAAATTTGCAGTCCTGGACATCAATAGCAACGATTACAAGGACCGCTGGATAGTACTCATGGACCCTGAAAACGGTTCCGTTTCCAGCTTAGACAGGCAGCATGACAAGGCTTGGATTGCGGGTCCCGGCATTGGCGGTTATAGAGGGGGTGAAATGGGTTGGATGCCCGATGGAAAAAGCATTTGGTACCAATCTGAAAAAACAGGGTATTCACATCTTTATACCCTTGATGTAACTACCAAAAAAGCCAAAGCCCTTACTTCAGGTGCATTTGAGATCTACAATCCCCAAATCTCCAAGGATAAGAAACGTTGGTATTTCACGGCCAATAAAAACCATCCCGGAGACCGACAGTTTTATAGTATGCCCATTGGTGGAGGACAATTGCAGCAGCTCACCCAAATGACAGGGGGCAATGAGGTTACCCTTTCCCCTGATGAACGTAAAATGGCCATACTGTATTCGTACAGCAACAAACCAACAGAGCTTTATCTTCAGGACAATCCCATTTGGAAGAAATCCAAAGCAGCGGCGAAGCAAATTACCTTTTCCACTACCAAAGAATTTAAGAGCTACCCTTGGCGCGATCCTGAATATATCACTTTTAAGGCCCAGGATGGCGAAGCGGTACATGCCCGACTATACCAACCCAATTCCGAGGTAAAAAATAAGTCGGCCGTAATATTTGTACATGGGGCCGGATACTTGCAAAATGCCCATAAATGGTGGAGCTCTTATTTTAGGGAGTATATGTTCCACAATATCCTAGTAGACAATGGCTATACCGTACTGGACATAGACTACAGGGGCAGTGCCGGTTACGGTAGGGACTGGCGTACAGGTATCTACAGGCATATGGGCGGAAAAGACCTTTCCGATCAGGTAGACGGAGCCGCATATCTAGTAAAGGAATTGGGAATAAACCCGAATAAAATCGGTATCTATGGGGGGTCCTATGGCGGATTTATTACCCTAATGGGAATGTTTACGGCTCCTGACACCTTTAAAGCAGGTGCCGCAATCCGATCTGTAGGCGACTGGGCGGCTTATAACCATGGCTATACCGCACGGATACTGAATACCCCTGTCACCGATAGTCTGGCCTACCGAAGAAGTTCTCCCATTTATTTCGCAGACGGACTCAAAGGCGATTTGTTGATACTGCACGGCATGGTGGATGACAACGTACACTTTCAGGATATGGTACGCCTATCCCAACTCCTGATAGAACTGGAAAAACACAATTGGGAAATGGCCGTGTACCCCATAGAAAGACATGGGTTTGTAGAACCCAGCAGTTGGACAGATGAATACACCCGTATCTTTAAATTGTTCCAGCAAAGTTTGTTGGATAAAAGGTATTAAACCTCACAAGGGGCGAGGTATTAAACCTAGATCCCGCCGAAAAAGGCGGGATTAGTTCAACTTTCAATTT
>CAXAVP010000127.1:0-12433 GCA_963972175.1 uncultured Arenibacter sp. | reverse complement strand
CTTTATCAAATGGTCACTATAGGCACTAATGGCCTGATAGGCATGATCATCGGACATAATGAATAGAATGTTCGGTTTCTTGGGTTTTTGTTCTTCCTTTTCTGCACAGCTTTGGAATAAAAAAATACCCAAGGCAACAAGGGAAAATAATGGTAGTGCTTTCATTTAATTTGTTTGATTTGTTTAGATAACCTCTAGTGAGAAGCTTTAAATATATAATGTTTTGGAACAACCATCAAATAAAATATTGCGGGACGCTTGGGCGGGGGTAATGCCTTTTAAAACAAAAAGCCATCCAATATAAAAACGTTGTATCCCACCAAGTTTGTAAACAAAAAAATTTACCGTTTTGATGCCTGCCCATCCACCATATTACATTATACGGACCAAGTGACCCATGACACCGTAGCATGGCAAAACAGGCCTCTAAAAGCCCTTTACCCGATTGCCTGGATGGAGGGCATCGTCTATTAAGTTAAGGAGAAACAAGGCCTTCAACAAGACCATTACATCATTTAACCCCTGTCTTAAACTCCTCCAAATATCGAATTACAAAAACAGCTGTCTTTCTGCTGCTAAATGCGCATTGCACTGACTTTATGACCAGTACTTTACACCGGACAATCTATTCAAACCGAGGGTTCCATTTTATCAAGGGGCAACAAAATAGTGAATTGCGAGCCTTCATTAGGAATAGATTTCATGGAAATATGACCATGATGAAACTCTATTATCTTTTTGCAATAGGCCAGACCAATTCCTTTACCGCTATCTGGGTGAAACTTCTGCAACAGCCCAAAAACCCTTCCTTCTGCATTGTATGGGAATCCTCTGGCATTGTCCTTGATCCGTATTTGTATAAAATTGGTATACTTATACGCATTTTCCACAACTTGGTAAAAATTATCCTTAATGATGTCTGCTGTAATCATGATGGACAAAGGTTCTTCTTTGCTCCTGAACTTATAGGAGTTAAACATCAACTCCCCCAATACCCATGTAAGTCTAGGAATATCCCCAAAGACCTCCACCGCCCTCAAACCACTTAAATCAGGTGCAATCCCAGGATTATTGAGCTTAATTAAAGCCGAGTGGATCATGGCCGGCAAATGACCAATAGTACTTTTATTTATCCTATCCTCTAAGGAATGATACCGCTGCAACCTGGCCATTAATTCCTGGGCGTATTCTGATAAATCCAAAAGTTTCTGCAAATAAGATCTTAGCTTTGGATCAAAGCCGTAATTATCCGTTCTTCCCTCCAGTAAGCCGGCAAAAAGATGAATCTTCCGTAGTGGCTCCTGCATATCATGCGAAAGGATTTTACCAAACTCTTCCTGCTCTTGGTTTATACGCCTAAGATTCCTTAATTGTTTTTCTGTCACTTCCTGCTGTTTTTCCAGCTTCAATTTCATTTTGAGAAGCAACTCGTTATCCAATAATGCTTTTTCTGCTGCCCGTTTGGCCTCAATAATTCCCTTTTCGTATTTGTTACGTTTTGCCATGTGTAGGCCAACCGCCTGAATGGTCAGCTTACCGTCTTTGTTTACCAGTTCCATGTTCATAAGTACCGGATATTCCTTACCCCCTTTGGAAGATAGGGACAGGAACATTTCATCTACCTTATTTTGCATCATCAACATGGGGAGAAAATGGGTTTTATAAAAGATTTTGCTCCCTGCTGTCAACAGGTCTTCAAAACGCAACTTGCCTATAAGCTCGGAAGATTCGTATCCCAAATAATCCAGCATCCTATGATTTACCTGGGTAAGCAGCCCATCAACTGGAAAAGAAAAAAGAAAACAGGGGAGATTTTGGTTCAAAATAACTATGGGCTTTAGGGATTGATATTTTCTGGCTCATTCTGCACCTCCACATATTCCTGAATACATTTTATGGTTTCATCCGGATGACTCATATGCGGACAGTGTCCAGTAGCCTTCATGTAACGTATTTCACTTCCCTTAAGCTCTCGGTGCACATATTGACCAACTTCTTTTGAAGCAATATCGTCTTCAGCACATTGAAGGATAAGGCTTGGCACCAACACCTTCTGCAAGTCGGACCTGTTATCAGAAAAAAAAGTGACTCGGGCAAAATTGGCGGTAATTTCCTTATCCATAGAGCAAAAACTATTTTCCAGTTCCTCTGTTAGCTCTGGACTTCCTGGGTTTTTCATGACTACTGGGGCCAAAAAACTGGCCCAACCCACATAATTGTTGTCCATCACTTCCATTAGGTCTTCCAAGTCTTTCTCCTCAAAACCACCATAATACCCTGGTTTATTTATATAACAAGGGGAAGGACACACTAAAATCAGGGATTTAAAAAGATGGGGCTCCCTAATGGAAGCCAACATTCCTACCATAGAACTTACCGAATGACCAACAAATATTACATCCTTTAGTTTTAATTCCCGACATATCTCGATAATATCCAATGCATACCCCTCCAAAGAACCGTAGCGTGCCTCAGTATAACTGCCAATATCCGATTTTCCACAGCCCACATAATCAAAAAGGACAATTTGATACTCCTTTTCAAATGCAGGGGTAATATACCTCCACATACCTTGGTCACAGCCAAAACCATGCGCAAACATAATAACCTGTGTTCCGTTTCCGGAAATTTGAACGTTATTTCGCTTCAGTATATCCATAGTTATGAGTTTGCCTAAAGATATAAGAAAAGAGCCAAGTATCTACTCGAAGCTAATAAAAGTACCAAAAGTGCAAAACTACCAATCCTTTAATCTTACACAGTAATAATCAAGATGACTCTATTCCCAAGCACACAAAGCCCCCCACTTTTTATACCAGTATCCCAAATACCATATTCACCAAACAACTACTAGCTACATTTTCACTATATTCAAAAATTATACTTTGCAATTTATTGATGAAAAGTTTAAACAAAGAATAAGAACATGGAGATCAATAGCGACCCAAAAGTTGAAGCAGTATTTAATAACTATCCCATAGATGTACGCAAACAACTAAACAATTTAAGGAAGTTGGTCCTGGAAACGGCAGGCGAGATAGAGGAAGTTAAAAAGCTGGAAGAAACGCTTAAATGGGGAGAACCCAGTTACCTCACCAAATATGGGAGCACAATAAGAATGGATTGGAAAGAAAAAAATCCAGATCAGTTTGCTATTTATTTTAAATGCACTTCAAAACTGGTCCCAACATTTAAAACTATCTATAGGGACAAATTTAATTTTGAAGGCAATAGAGCCATTGTTTTTAAACTGCAAGATAAGTTGCCAAAGGCTGAATTAAAACATTGTATTGCCCTGGCCTTGACCTACCATAAAGTAAAACACCTGCCGCTATTGGGGTCCTAATAAAGGGTACTCTACAAAGTTGTATGAAAATGGCTTTAATGGATTAATCCATCCAGAATTTGTTCCTTTCTGCATTATTTACACCCCCCAAATGCCCAGCATATAAAATACTGAAAAAAGCAAAAAATGCACTTGATCTAAATGTGATCATACCCATTTTAGTTATTTAAAAAAAAACATTGACCAGGTAATTACACGTGATCAATGTTCAATTTTAAATCCCTTATATTTTTACTTTTCTTACATCTTGTGATGTTTTAAACGTTTTCCGGAACTTCAAATCCTTCCCTATAGTTACGGGTAAGCATTTTGTCGGCTTCCTGATCATTTACAAAAGTTTCGGACTTTGGATTAAATGTTAAAACACGATCCAATCTATAGGCAATGTTTCCAAGATGTGCCAATCCAGAAGATAGGTGAGCGGTTTCAACCGGCCCGTTCAATATACTTTTGTCGTGTTTACGTACAGCCTCTATAAAATTTGCAAAGTGCCCATCTGTACCTCCTGCTCCCCTATCCATACCGGATGCCGCTTTTCCTCCGTCGTCACCGGACTTACCAGGTGTTCTGTCCTTGCCTAGATAGGTTTTATATTTGTCGTAACCATCTACTACAAGGATACCTTTGTCGCCATAGAAAATATTACCCACGGTAGCGCCATCTTCGGTGTTGGTACACCAAGGACGAACTTCAAACTGTATAATTTTCCCCTCGTCCGGGTACTTATACACAGAGGTAAGAACTTCTGGCACCTCCTTACAATCGTCCCAAAGGAACTTACCACCCATAGAGGTAATTTTAGAAGGCAGACCAACATCCAATCCCCACATACAAAGATCAGTTTCATGTATACCCTGATTCCCTACGTCGCCATTTCCGTAATCCCAATGCCAGTGCCAATTATAATGCACAAGATTTCTAGTAAACGGCCGTTTTGGTGCTGGACCTGTCCATAAATCGTAATCTATGCCCTTGGGAACGGGAGAAAACCCTTGATCACCTATATCCCCTCTCCAACGAAAAACAAGTCCGCGAGCCATATATACGCGACCTATATACCCATCGCGCATTAATTCTATGGCCTCATTAATGGCTGGGGAACTTCTTAACTGCACCCCATGCTGCACAATTCGATCGTATTTATGTGCGGCCTCCACCATCTTACGGCCTTCCCAAATATTGTGGGACCCCGGTTTTTCTACATATACATCCTTACCGGCCTGGCAGGCCCATATTACTGAAAGTGCATGCCAGTGATTGGGTGAGGCTATACTTACCACATCTATGTCCTTGTTATCCATTACCCTTCTAAGGTCCTGCTCCAGTTCCACGTCCTTGTTATAAGTTTCCTTAAAAGATTTTTGACGCTCCTTCAAGAGGTTCATATCCGGATCACAGAGCGTTGCCACCCTAACATTATTCTGGACCATTAAACTCTTGATGTGGCTTTTACCACGTCCATTTACACCTAAAACTGCCGCGTTGATACGGTCGTTAGCACCAAAAACTTGTGATGAGACTATTGTTGGTGCCGCAATAATACCGGAACTGGCCACAGCCGTTTTCTTTAAAAAAGATCTTCGGGTTGATTTCATTTGCTTATATATTTAAAATGACATAAAATTCAGCGGACAAATACGAACTATTTGGCATATCCAACCTTAATAAATACCTCACCATAGTTTGGAATACAGCCATACTATAGAATTTCAACAAAATGCTGCCTAGTCCAAAACAAAGCGTTTGTTAACAGCAACGGGTAGAATAAACGACCCTCTCAAATAACAACCACCACGTTTTCGCATAGGAAAGTTAACAATTTTTCATGAAGTTCGTTAACGTTAACGTTAAATATTTTGGTTTTTCTTAAAATTCGAACTAAAAAACACACCAACTATCATTGTCACCTATTTAAAGTTTATGGTTTTAACAATAGGTCTAAAACAAGGTAAAAAGCCCTACCAAAATTTCGTTCAGAACAATTAAACAAGGGCTATAGCCATTTTTGGGTACTTAAAAAATTATTATCTTAGTCTACAGCACCAATAACCAAAAGCCTGCGCAAGCATAATCACAGTATCTTACGGACTTGGCCGTCCTATGATTGAACCCATGAAGCCATGGAAGAGGAAAAAACACCAAGGGTAGAAACCCAGATGATGATAAGAAAACCAGTATCCACAGTTTTCAATGCCTTCATTGACCCCACTATTACAACAAAATTCTGGTTCAGCAAGTCCGACGGAAAACTAGCACAAGGCAAAACCGTTACTTGGGAATGGGAAATGTACAATATTTCGATCAAGGTTTTTATCAAAGCGATAATTCCTAACCAACTAATTTCCATGGAATGGGGCAACCCCATCACAACAGTGGACTATGAATTTACCGAATTGGGCCCGGATATCACATATGTTATTATCAAAAATTATGGCTTTCAACAAAAGGGGGCCGACCTTATAGAGGCTATCAAGGATAATACAGGTGGATTTACTACAGTTTTAGACGGATTAAAGGCTTATCTGGAACACAATATAGTACTGAACCTAATAGCCGACAAATACCCAGCTAAACGCTAACTTATATGGAAAGAGCATTTATAGGGCCGACCATATACACTACTTTGGATATTTGTAGGCCTTGTAGCAACAGCTGGGGGAAATTAAATTGAAAATCTTAGGAAAGACCTAAATGGCTACCCAGTAGCAATAACAGAAATTAACAAAAGACCAACGACGAACTATTTGGGAAATTAAAAGATTCGCTATCTTAGTACCATATGGAAGTAGCACGCTAACCACAACGCTAGTTAAACTTTGCCATCCTTGTTTATAGATGAACGAACCGACACGACAGGAATTAGAAAATGAAATTGCCAAGCTTAAGGAACAAAACAAAAAACTGCAGGCGCATATAGCATCACAAAACCAAGATGAAATAAAAGACTTGGCTTTTCCGGAAAGTGAAGAATTAGAGCATTATACCCATACCGTTCTTAACAACATGGGCGACGCTGTATTTCTCAAAGATGACCAAAGTAGATTATTGTTCGTCAACGATGCTTTTTGTGAAATGTTCAATCTACCCAAAACTGAGATTTTGGGTAAAACCTTGGCAGAAAAAGTTCCTATTGAAGAGCGTGAAAGTTTTCTAAGTATAGACAAAAAGGTCTTGGAAGATGGTATTGAAAATACCAATGAGGAAACCTTAACGTTAAACGAAGGAAATCCGCGTAACATCTCTACCCGAAAATCACGCTATATAGACCAAAAAGGAAATAAGTTCCTTGTTGGGGTTATCCGTGATATTACCGACCAGAAAAGAGCGGAATTAATATTAAAGGAAAATGAATCCCGATTGAGAGAGCTCAACGCCACAAAAGATAAACTATTCTCTATTATTGCCCATGATCTTAGGAGTCCGTTCAACAATATAATTTTGTTAACAGAACTATTGACCAAAGAGGCAAAAATACGTGAAATACCTAAGTCCGAGCAATTCCTTAACCTTATACATACAACTGCCCAAAACACCATTGTTTTATTGGACAATTTATTTAACTGGGCAAAATCCCAAAATGGGGAATTAAATTTTAAATCCGAGAAAACTAATATAGCCACTGTTATACGGGAGGTATTGGAACTTTCAAGCGCCATAGCAAAAACCAAAAACATAACCCTAAAACCAACCAAGCTTGAAGAGGTGGAAATTTACTCGGACGAGAAAATAATTAAAACCGTCTTGCGCAATATCATTTCCAACGCCATAAAATATTCAAATCCCGGCGACCAAATTACTGTTTATGCCATTTCCAATAAAGACCATGTGGAAATTACCGTTTCAGACAAAGGGGTTGGGATAGACAAGGCAACACGGGAAAAACTTTTCAGTATATCTACCAATGTATCATCCCCGGGGACAGCCAAAGAAAAGGGCTCTGGATTTGGTTTAATTCTTTGCAAGGAATTTGTAGAAAAACTAGGTGGAACTATATGGGTAGAAAGTGAAAAAGGCAAGGGCAGTGACTTTAAATTCACTTTGCCCTTCCAAAATAAACCCTAGTCCTTTTCCAAACACTTAAACAACTATAATGACTGCCTGTTACCAGGACATTAAAAACTAAAGATTGGAATGTTGTAGGTAGATGCAGCAATTTGTTCGGAAGTATTATGATCGCCATAAATTGTTTTTTATAGTTTAATTACTTCCTTCGTTAGAACATAATATAAGTAATATGACTTATTCCCCCGTATATTTGCCCCTAAGGCATAAGGAGTTATATGCCACAACCGGCCCTAAAGCAACCAGTTGACCTATTGGCACCTCCTAAATCACCATGCTAAACCTAGCACCACTACCAGATGTAGAGATAATAGTCGATGAAAAAAATTACTCCTTTAATCGTACTGACACAAATAAGCGGTTTGGCCCACAGATTTCACCTTAAATGAAGTATTGGCCCCTACTTTGAAAAACGTCCCCGTTTTATAAGATTTCCACTCTTCCTCACCTGGCAGTAAAGCTATGAGTTCGCCCTCAACCACATTCATGGTTTCTTTATCCGAGGTATTAAATTCATATTCTCCAGGCTCCATCACCCCAATTGTAGATTTCCCGGTAGCTGAAGTGTAACCTAGCGATTTTACCGTTCCATCAAAATATTCGTTACTAGAAATCATAATGTAGTCTTTTAGATAGGTCGCAAATATAAAGAAAGGATGTCTTGTATGATCATCCCTGCCATATTTTATATCTAAAATTAATTTGGATATGCAGTAATCATATGTGCCAAATAATTTAAGCAGACACACCAACTTTAACTTCATATAGACCATAGTATACGGAATCCTTAAATACTGCTATTCATCCGATACAAGGACAGTGATATGACATTCACCATTCTGACTTCCTAACTTTATGGTAAAGCATTTGACATTAAAGCTTCCTACATTCTGGTTTAAACATTTGCTTTTTACTATATACATTCGTATTTTGTAAAAACAAATACTCCCTCCCACCTATTAAAAGATTCCCCAAAGTATAGATTTGAATATAACTTGGCGTTCCGTTCTTTTAATGAAATACCCGCTAAATTTTCACACTATGCACATTAGAAAAAACCAAAACTATGAAAGCACTTCAGCCCTTCTTTAAAAGCCACGGAATTGAATTTAAAGTATTAATTATTTCCGCCTTTATACTGCAAAGTTGTGGACCGGATAAAAAACCCAAAGCGGAAGAAAAATTAGTTGCAAAAAAGGATAGCATTGTCCGTATCACAACAACTGTAATGGACTTTATAAGCCCCGACACCATTCCCTATGGTTGGAATACATTTAATTATCAAAATAAATCTACTGAAACACATTTCTTTTTATTGGACAAATACCCCGAAGGCAGGACGATCCAAGATACAAAAATTGAGGTCTTTCCACCATTCGATAAGGGAATGGAATTAATAAATGAAGGGAAAACGGAAGCGGGCTATGCCGAATTCAACAATCTCCCTGCCTGGTTTTTTGAGGTAGTTTTTTCAGGGGGATCTGGCCTGGTCTCACCAAAGAAGAACAGTACAACCACTGTTAAATTGGACCCTGGATATTACATTATGGAATGTTACGTAAAAATGCCCAATGGAAAATTTCATTCCTCGATGGGCATGGCAAAACCAATCATAGTATCCAACCAAAAAAGCAGCATTTCACCTCCTAGCGCTACTACAAATATCACTATTTCCAGCACCGAAGGCATTAACTATAGTGGCCCCATTACCAAAGGCCCACAAGTATTTTCCGTAGAATTTAAAGACCAAACTACGCATGAAAATTTTGTAGGGCATGATGTAAATTTGGTTAAATTAGCGGATACCACCAATCTAGAGGCTCTTGAAAAATGGATGAATTGGGCAGATCCAAAAGGACTTATCACCCCAACACCTGAAGGAGTTACTTTTTTGGGAGGCGTTAATGACAGTCCCACTGGCAGTATTGGTTATTTTATGGTGGATCTGGCGCCGGGTAATTACGCCTTTATCTCGGAGGTCCCCAATGCAATGCAAAAAGGCATGTTAAAAACATTTTCGATTCAAGAATAAACCTACCAACTAGCATTTATGAAAATAATACTTTTGCTTCCCCTACTCTTACTGAGCATCCAGTCTGTTGCACAAACCAAGGTTATCCTAGATACAGATATTGACTCGGACGTAGATGATGTACAGGCCTTGGCCATGCTACATGCCTATGAAAAACAAGGTATTATAGACCTAATAGGGATAATTGTAACCAGTTCAGATAGTTTCTCTTATCAATGTACCAATGCCATTAACACTTATTACGACCGAGCGGAAATTCCCATCGGATTTTTGAAACAACAGAAGAGTCTTCGCAATTTTTCCAAATACACTAGACAGATAAGTGCCCAATTTCCACACGCTATTACGACTATGGACGAAACCATAGAGGCAGCCGATCTCTATCGAAGACTTCTATCCCAGAGTGAAGATAATAGTGTGGTCATAGTAACCATTGGGCATTTAAGCAGTCTTCAGAATTTATTGAAATCCCAAGGCGATAGTATATCCCCTCTTGGCGGAAAACAATTGGCGAACAAAAAAGTAAAAAAATGGCTGTGCATGGGAGGCACCTATCCAAAAGGTCTGGAGGCCAATTTTCATCGTCCTGATCCAGCCTCCACAGTATTTTGCCTTGATAATTGGGAAAAGGAAGTTGTTTTTTGCGGTTGGGAATTAGGAAATAAAATTATTACCGGGGGTGATTATTTAAAGTCAGCATTACAATCCAACAACCCGGTTTACCGCAGTTATGAGCTTTACAATAATTTTAAGGGAAGACCGGCATGGGATCAGGCTGCCGTACTGCTTTTGGACCATAATGCTACTTCCAGGTTTTTCAATATCAACACCAATGGCCATGTTTCCGTACAACAAGATGGCCGCAATCAATGGCATTCTGGAAAAAACAAAAAAGGTAAAAATCACGCCTATGTCTCCATAAAAGAGAGTGTTGATCCAGGATCCATTGCCAAAGCTATGGACGACCTAATTCTGCAACTAGAGTCCAATTAAAAAAACTACCTCAAAAATGAAAACCAAAGACAAGCATATCAACTACTTGGAATTTAAGGCAAAGAACCTTGAAAACATTAAGCAGTTTTACTCCAACTGTTTTGATTGGGACTTTACAGACTATGGTCCTACCTATACCGCTTTTTCCAATAGTGGATTGGAAGGAGGTTTTGAAAAGAGCAAAGACCCTATTGTAAATGGTACCTTGGTCATTTTATATTACAGCCAGCTGGATGTAATAAAAAACAAAATTATAGAAGCAGAAGGAAAAATCACCAAAGATATTTTTTCTTTCCCAGGAGGCCGTAGATTCCATTTTACAGATCCTTCAGGGAATGAGCTTGCTGTTTGGTCAGACCAGTAGTAATCTATAATCATAAGGCTATTTATATTCTGTTCCAATCTAAGGATTCTTTGCAGATATCGCCTGTCAATCTTGCTAATCCCCAAAAGTTTTCGCATATTGAGGTATGGGATTCAACCTAGGAAAACCATGCCATTCATTATTGTCCCAGATAAAACCCCGCTCAGCAGTACAAATGGATAAAGGAGACATTAAAATATCACGTATAACAAACAAGACCACTTCTAATCCAAGGGGTGGTTATTATGCAGTTTTTTGGATCCACAACGGAGTAAAATCACTTGAAATAGACAAGGTTCCGTACAAGAATGTGTCCAATTCAATTTTTTTTCTGCATCCCAGTATTGATTGGAAATTATTAAAGAACGAGACAACCTCATCCTCTGGATATATATTGTATTTGTCCCAGGGTATATTGGACAATCCATTGTTAAGCAAACTTCACATTAATGAAATAAGGCTTTTTGCCTCGGATGCCATCCCTAAAATAAATCTTTCCCCTGGGATTGAAAAAAGGATTCAGTCAATTTTGGAAATGTTGGACGAGCTGATAGGCTCGGAACTTAACCATAAGGACGATGCCATTATCTCCTTATTGAATACCATTTTTGTCTACTGTGATGGTCAGTGCAATATCAAATCGGTCATTTCGGAAAATAATGCAAAAAAGGCACTGGTCTATAAATTTAAAAAACTGGTAGACAAAAAATTCGTCGTAAACCATAAGGTTAGCGACTATGCAGACATGCTGAATGTATCGGACAATTATTTAAATGAATGCATAAAAGAAACCATCGGCGTTAACGCCAAGGCCGTTATTACCGAAAAACGCATAATGAGCTCCCGGCACGAATTAAAATTTACGGACAAAACCATAAAGGAAATTTGTTATGAACTTGGCTTTTCCTCCCCGGATTACTTCAGCTATTTTTTTAAAAAACACACCGGAATTACCCCATCCATGCTCAGGGAAAACTAAAAGCGGTAAAATCTAAGGATATACCCCGTTTTTCACATTCCCTTGTTTTAGGTATTAGACTAATTTGCTAATTCTAAAAACAATATTATGGACAGGAAAAAATTTATAAGAACATCTGGAATAGGTTTGGGTATAATGATGATGCCTGGCATGGTACAATGTCAGTCGGCCGCCGCCAATGATTATTCCTTAAAAACAGACCCCAAAATTATCAAGGACGAGGAAGGAAATGTTTTAAATGTAATTGGGGATATACAGACCCATAAGCTAGTGGGTAGCGAAACGGGAAATCAAATAGTGGAATGGGTAGATAATGTAGAGCCCGGAGTAGGCATACCTCCACATATTCACACCCGTGAAGATGAAATTTTTAGGGTTATTAAAGGGCAAATAGAAATAATGGTAGATGGGGAAACCACTGTCTTAAATGAGGGCGATGTGGCATTTGCCCCCAAAAACATCCCACATTCTTGGAAGGTAGTTGGAACCGAAAAGGCCAAAATGATCACCTCTGCATTCCCCGCTGGGATAGAATTTATGTTTCAAGAATTGGCCGAACTGCCAGAGGGTCCTCCAGATTTTGAAAAAGTAGCAGCAATATGCGCAAAACAAGGTATTAGCTTTGTGTAAATTTCATCAATACTTTTATAGGTAGCC
>CAXAVP010000126.1:0-12458 GCA_963972175.1 uncultured Arenibacter sp. | reverse complement strand
TACCTTATAACACAGCCTTTGGTAATGTGCCACTACATACTTACGTACTTTATTCCATATAACCTTTCTGCTGATACGGACTGGGTAGCATTTGAATCTATTTTGGATTACAGGGCCATAACGGGCATTGTTCTCATAGCCCTTTTGATCTTTATTGCCCTTAAGGCATCCAAGAAAAAAGAAACCAAATTGTTTTCCTTTGGGGTATTATGGTTCTTTATTTCACTTTTGCCGTCCTCTTCCGTGCTTCCATTTGCCGAAATTTTAAACGATCACCGCAGTTTTATCCCCTATATGGGACTTACCATAGCCTTTGTTTTTGGTGTACATTATCTTCTCAAAACCTATAGCCCAAAACTATTGGCACAACCAAATGGCCAGTTGGCCATGATACTTGTTGTCTCTTTGTTCCTTTTTGGTAATGCATATGGCGTACACCAACGCAACAAGGTTTGGAAAGACGAACTTAGCCTTTGGAAGGATGTGACCATAAAAAGCCCTAAAAACGGTCGTGGGCATATGAACTATGGCCTTGCCCTGATGGCTAAAGGAGATTACACCAATGCCGAGCTGTCTTTTAACAAAGCCTTGGAATTAACCCCCTATTATTCCAGTATATACACCAACCTGGGCATCCTAAAAAATGCGATGGGAGACAAGGAAAATGCCGAAAAGTTCTTTAAAAAATCCCTATCCCTCAATGACTCCAACCATAAAACCAAATACTTTTACGGACGAAACTTATTTAGGAACGACCGATTTAAGGAGGCTGTGGACCAATTTAAACAGGTTAACCAAACGGTGCCCAATTACATTGATACTCATCAATATATTCTAAAGTCTTACCACTATATGGAAGATTGGGGACAACTTCGCAGTTTTAGCGAGGAAATATTGAAATCATGGCCACAGGATAGCACTGCAACTAAATACCGGGATATTGCCGTAAACAAAAAATCTGTTCTGAAGGTCCTGGAGGAAGAAGTGGCCAACGCCCCCAGCCCGGAAAAATATCTGGACCTAAGTTTTAAATATTATAAGGAAGGTGATTATGAAGGTTGCATACGAGCGGCAGAAAAGGCCAAGGAACTAAAACCAGACTACCCTGATGCCTATAACAATATTGGTATTGCCCATTACCATTTGTTTAACTACGATTTGGCCATTGAGGCATACAATAAGGCCTTGGAGTTAAACCCCTCCTACCAACTTGCGAAAAACAATTTAAATAATGCCATGGAACGAAAAAATAGATTGGCCATCGCAACGGTAAATTTATCCAAGACCCAACTATCCGATCATTTTGTAAATATCAGTTTTGAATATTATCAGGAGGAAAAATACAAAGAGTGTATCGCCGCTGCACAAAAGTCTATCTCAATCCTTCCCAATGCCAGTGCCTACAACAATATTTGTTCTTCTTATAACCAACTTCAAAAATATCAAAGGGCCATGGACGCCTGTAAGGAAGCACTAAAACTGGACCCTACTTCCCGATTGGCAAAAGGCAATTTAAACTATGCCCGGGAACAACAAGAAGGCAAATAACCCAACCTAAACTTCAAGGCAAACATGGAAACACAAAACTTCACTACACATAAAATAGCAGTTGTTATCCCCTATTTTAATGCCTCCAAAGAAATAGTTCGGGTCATTTCCAAGTTGCCAGACTATCTGCACAGTATTATCATTGTAGACGACCAGAGCCCTGACGCCCTGCCAAAAGCTGAAATTGAAAAACTGATCAAGCCCAACACACTAATTAATTTTTTTGAAAATGAAGTTAATATGGGAGTGGGCGGTGCAACCAAAAAAGGGTTTGAGGAGGCTATAAAAATAGGTGCTGAAATCATCATCAAGATCGATGCCGATGACCAGATGGATCTAAAATACCTTCCAGATTTACTAAATCCCTTACTTTTAAATAAGTGCGATGTAGCCAAAGGCAACAGATTTAAGGACTTAAAGGCCCTGAGAGCCATGCCCATTGTTCGTAGAATTGGCAATTTAGGCCTGTCCTTTCTTATTAAGGCCGCTACAGGATATTGGCATAATTTTGATCCTACCAATGGCTTCTTGGCCCTTAAAGCCGAGGTGTTGAAAAAGCTGGATTTTAAAAAACTCTCCAACCGCTATTACTTTGAAACCTCGCTCCTGGCCCAACTTTATTTTGAAAAAGCCACCATAAATGATATTCCCATGCCAGCTATCTACGGAGATGAGAAATCCAGTATGAAAATATGGCAAATGCCTTTTGTTTTTGGGGCCAGATTAACCAATACTTTTGTAAAACGGATCGTAAAGGAATATTTTTTATACGATTTTAATATTGGATCGGTGTATGTATTGTTTGGTTTTCCTCTTTTTATGTTCGGACTTATTTTTGGTATTTGGGAATGGATATATTACGCCAAAATAAACACCTTTGCCCCTACAGGAACCATTATGATCATTACCCTAAGCATTATATTGGGTTTCCAACTTATTCTCCAGGCCATACAATACGATATTATAAATGCACCAAAACCCAAAAAGTAAGGTATTGGAATATTTGCTAATTTCACCTAGTTGTTGATCTAGGTCCACCTGACATATTTCACTGGGACATCAACCTCCTAAATACAGTATTATGGCCAATTATTTTAAAACTGATGCCGGACTTTGGACCGGAAGAAAATCGGACTCTCAGCTTTATCTTCATGAAAAGGTACAGTGTTTGGACTATGGGGAAATGGAATTTTCCACGCCTTCCGGTGATAACTTTGCGCTACTGGGATATGCCTGTGAGGAAGGGGTAATAAGAAACCAAGGAAGAAAAGGGGCTTCCAAGGGTCCGGATGCAATACGTCAACAACTGGCAAAAATGCCCCATCATTTAAATGACGAAACCTTGTTATTGGACATTGGGAACATTCACTGTGAGGATGGGAATATGGAAAAAGCCCAAGGTGTTTTGGGCAAAATGGTGACTTCCATATTACAACAAGGATCGTTTCCTACGCTACTGGGAGGTGGCCACGATATTGCCTATGGCCACTACCTTGGCATAAAAAGTTACCTGGATGCCCAAGGCAAGAACCAGACCTTGGGTATCATCAACTTTGACGCCCATTTTGACCTTCGGTCCACTGTAGATGGCAATACCTCCGGAACCCCATTTTATCAAATTGCAAGGGACTGTAAAATGGAAAATAATCCGTTTAAATATATGTGCCTGGGAATTAGGAAGGATTCCAATTCCAAAACCCTGTTCCGCAGGGCAAGGGACCTAGGTGTTCCCTATATAGAAAAAAAACACTTTAACCTGCTACACCTAAACAACATCAGGTATAAATTGGAGCAATTTATTAGTGGGGTCGATGTAATATACACTACTATTGACTTGGACGGATTTTCCTCGGCATACGCAGCAGGGGTCAGTGCAGCATCCCCAATGGGATTCTCCCCCGAAATGGTTCTGGAATGTCTGGAAATTATTATAGATTCCAAAAAATTGATCAGTATGGATATCGCCGAAATGAATCCCACCTATGATCAGGATCATCAAACTGCAAAATTAGCTGCTTCACTTATTCATTTTGTAATGCACAACAAAACATAATCAATTATGTTGCAAGAAAGTTCTATTCTTCCAACCAGGAGCGGTAATATTTTCCATCATCTATATCCAAAGCCGCCTTTGTTAATTGCAGTGGCCTAAAAGTATCGATCATCACAGCCAGTTCTTCCGTTTTAGACTTTCCTATACTAGCCTCATAGGTTCCGGGGTGTGGACCGTGGGGAATTCCGGCCGGATGTAAAGAGATATACCCCTTATCTATATTTTTTCTGCTCATAAAGTCCCCATCCACATAATAAAGTACCTCGTCAGAGTCTATATTGGAATGGTTATAGGGTGCCGGAATGGCATTAGGGTGATAGTCGTACAATCTGGGCACAAAGGAACATACCACAAAGGCCCTCGTTTCAAATGTCTGGTGAACTGGTGGCGGCTGATGCACCCTTCCAGTAATGGGTTCAAAATTATGTATGGAAAATCCGTATGGATAATTATACCCATCCCAGCCTACCACATCAAAAGGATGGGAAGCATACACCAAATGGTGTAACTGGCCTTGCTTTTTTACTTTGATCAAAAATTCGCCCTTCTCGTCGTAGGTCCTTAAATTCTGTGGCAACTTAAAGTCGCGCTCACAAAATGGGGAATGCTCCAAATGTTGTCCAAACCAATTTCTATACCGCTTTGGGGTATATATTGGATGATAGGACTCGGCTAACAACAGCCTATTGTCCTCATCGTTAAATTCAATCTGATAAATCATTCCACGGGGAATTAATAGGTAATCCCCATATTGAAAATCAATTTCACCCAACATGGTCTTTAGGAGCCCACTGCCCTTATGTACAAACAGTAGTTCATCCGCATCGGCATTCTTGTAAAAATAATCGGTCATGGATCTCTTGGGTGCCCCTACCGCTATATGTACGTCCGAATTAAACAGCAGCACCTTCCTGCTTTCCAAGTAATCGTTCATGGGCGGCACTTCCAAGCCTTTTAAAAGCCTAGATTTAATATTATGTGACACTATGGCCTTAGGGCTGGCATCAAAGGTCTTGCCCACTTCTTTTACCATAGTAGGCCTGTGCAAATGGTACATCAGGGAAGACATCCCATCAAAGCCAATAGTTCCGAACAATTGCTCATAATGCAGACTCCCGTCCTTTTTCTTAAAAGCGGTATGTCTTTTGGGGGGAATTTTACCTAATTTGTGATACAAAGGCATAGGCTGTAGCTATTAGAGGTTCCTTATTAAATGTACAATAAAATAGGGATTAAAAGAAATCTAAAAAAAGGCACTGTGCAAAACAACAAGCAAACTACCACGGGGCAAGCCTGACTACCGACAAAGGCAGGCCCGCGAGACTTGGAAAGGAACCTTCTTCTAAATTTCGACGCAAGCGTCCGAGCACCTGCTTAAAGGCGGCATAAAGGTTAAAGTCTCGATTATCGAGTAAAAACAAAAAAAGCCTCCCATATTGGAAAGCCTTTCATCGGTTCATGCCGACCCAATTTTTGTTGAAAAATAGTCGACAATTACAACCTTGCCTCAATTTGCATTGAGACACAACACAACAGGACAAAGATAATAAAGGTTTTTAGATTTTTAGGGTTTGACCCTCCTTATTTGTTTATTAAGTTTCCTACTGATTCTACAAGGGTTTAAGCACAAAATTAAATCCGGACTCCTCTAAATTCTTATACTTATCATGATCAAACTTATATAAAAAAGCACCTTTTTTGGAGGTAGTCTTGTCCTTTTCATCCAATTTAATCAATAACCCAAATGACAACAACTTCTTTCTAAAATTACGATCATCCAATTTTCTTTGGCAAATAGCCTCATATAAGGATTGAAGCTGCGGAATGGTAAATTTTTCGGGAAGCAGTTCAAACCCAATTGGAGCCCTGGTTGTTTTTTGCCTTAACCGGTCCAAGGCATCGGCAACCATAACATTATGGTCCAGTACCAAATTGGGAATTTCATCAATGGCAAACCATTTTGCTCCGTGCCTTTCCACTTGTTCCTTGTCGTAGTCGTTTATTCTTATCAAGGCGTATTGGGCTACAGAAATACATCTGGCACCGGAATCCCTTTCTACATCGCTATAAACCTTTAGCTCCTCCAAAAAAATATTTTCCAAGCCGGTAAACTCCAACAACACCCTACGCGCTGCTTCGGTAACACTCTCCTCTTCATCTACAAAACTACCGATTAGAGACCACTCTCCCTTAAAAGGGTCTATTCTTCTCCTAAAAACCAATAACTTTAGTATCCCTTTATCAAAACCAAAAACACAACAGTCTGTTGCCACCAATATTTTCGGTTGTTCGGTATAAGTTCGTTTTTTCTCCAAGGCCAGTTTTTATCTTAACATCTACGAAAATATCAAAAATAAACTTCTTTACCCCATACGAGCCCTTTTTATGGAGGTTCAGCAATTTCCTTCACCTATAAGTACCCGTCTGCCAAAAACATATTTTTAACAATCAGCTATGTTACCGGAGCAGGTTTTAACAGCAGTTTTAGCACTCATTTAACAGCAAAAACCCTTGATTATAAATAACTTGTAATAAAAAATATGAAAAACACAGCTATGTTCTGGGTCATAGCAACCACGGTTATATTAGTATTGCTGAGCGTTATGGCCAGTTTAAACTTCCCTTTTAATTGGGTGTTTTACCTAACCGTAATAGGGCAGGCTATGCTGGTATATACCGTATATAGGGTACTTACCGAGGAGTATGACACAGAAAAGACATTTGAAGACTTCTATGAAGACCACCCCATAGATGGCAGGAATATTTAATTTGAGGTAGACACCTCTTTTACCCTTTTACTGCTAGGTGGAGTCCCCATTCCCAACTCCGGTATAACCAATAAGGGTATCTGGGTATGAAAGGCCAGGCGTTTCACCACGGGCTCACGGGTCATTTTTTCCACATAACTATGCTGATAGTTGAGCATGGCCAATAAGTGTATATCCAATTCCTCTGCAAAAACTTCCAAGGTTTTGGAAACCGAATTTAGTTCTGTAACCGTATGCACATAGTGTTCCACCCCGCTAAGGTATTTCCGTAACATATTAAGATTAAACTGCTGCACCTCCGTAAGGGCCTTGATCTGGTACTGAACATGTACGATCCTTATGGCGGCCCTAAAAGATCTGGCCATATCCAACAAAGGCCGTAATTCAGAACTGGTATAAAACCGATTAAAATCGGTTGCAAAAGCTATTTCTGCAGGCGCCTGGTAGTCAAAATACTGTGGAACAGCCAAAACAGGGCAATTTTTTATTGATTTTATAATCCTTACGGTATTGCTACCCATAAAAACCTCATCGAGCCCAGAAGCGCCTTTAGTACCGGTAACCACTAAATCTATCCGAACCGACTCTATAATATTCTTTATTTCTTCTACCAATAAATTAAAAGAGGAGATAGTAATAAACCTGTGTTTGGGGTTTTGATATTCATTTTCCAATTGCTCTACCAACATACCCAACCCTTTTTCAGAATTGGTTTTCACCACATCATCACAGGCTTTACCAACCGCAGCGGTTGCCATAAACCTACTATGGGCAATGGTAGGCGTATAGGTATTAAGCAAATAGAATTCACATTCCTCTTCTTCATAAAGTGAGATTGCATATTTAGCTGCATTGTATGCATTGGAAGAAAAATCGGTTGGTAACAATATCTTTTTCAAACTATTCCAAATTAAATGTGATATGCCCTTTAAGGGTGAAAATTATGGGGTAAAATTATAGGAAGTCCAAAGATTGTACTATGACATATATCAGCTTTTAAAAAAGTGGTGGAGCCCAGTAAAACAAAGTGCAAAAATATACTTCCAACACAAGGCCAAATGACCAAGTAAAAGCTAACAAAAATGCTTTTTCAACATTATTAATGGCCTTTCGCCATCTCCAGGAGTCGTTTCTCATCATAAATACCGATCATTTTCCCCGATGTCTTAATAAGTCCTAGTTTCTTAAAATCGGAAATGATCCTAATGGCAGACTCTGTGGCCGTACCTACCACATTGGCAATATCCTCCCTAGACAAGGTAAGGGACAAATAGCCTTCTTTATCCTCACCAAAATTGTCCCTTAAATATATAAACGCTTCGGCCACCCTTTGCTTAACGGTCTTTTGGGACATATTTACAATAACATCATCTGCCTCCTTCAAATCGTGAGCCATATGCCTAAGTACTTCCACAGCAAAATCGGGATTACTGTTCAAGGTCTCCTCTATGATGTTCTTGGGGATAAAACACACCTCCATATCCTTTACCGCAACCGCACTTAGATTGGATGTTTCCTCAGCAATCACCGAACGTTGTCCCAGGACAGCCCCTTGGGTAGCCAGTTTTACAATCTGGTCCTTTCCATTGGGACTTAGCTTGGACAGTTTGGAAACCCCGTCCCGTACACAAAATACACCATTCAACTTCTCTCCTTCACTAAAAATGGCTTCCCCTTTTTTAACAATTTTGGTAATTTTAGTATCCGATACTTTCTTCAACTCCGCTTTACTCATTGCCCGCAAAGAGTTAAATTGACGAATTATACAGTTTTCACATCTGCCCATAAAAATATATTTTCCTAAGAAAGCAAAGCTACCCCTATTCCCTGGTAGGAAAACTGACAATTGTCATGTTTTCACATGGCAATACTGTTCATCTTTGCAGCAGGTATTAAGCACATATTCTATGGATAAGACAAGCTGCTATCATTGTGGTGACGATTGTGGAAAAAACCCTATAAGCCACAATGAGAAAAACTTTTGTTGTGTAGGATGCAAAACCGTTTATGAGATATTTGCCAATAATGATCTGTCCTATTATTACGACCTACAATCTGCAGCAGGGAGCACACCCAAAGAAATTGAAGGAAAGTACAATTTTTTGGAATCTGCCGATATCGTTGAAAAGCTTATTGAATTCAACGATAATGGAATCCAAATTATAAACCTCTATATTCCACATATTCATTGCAGCTCCTGTATTTGGATATTGGAAAACCTAAACAAGTTAGCCCCAGGGATAACCACTTCTCAGGTAGACTTTCCCAAGAAAACGGCGAGAATCACCTTCAACTCTGAACAAATATCACTTAAGGAAGTAGTACTCTTAATGAGTAAGATTGGCTATGAACCCTATATTTCCCTAAACGATTACAACAAAAAGGAAAAGAAAGTAGACAGAAGTCTAACCTACAAACTAGGTGTTGCCGGCTTTGCCTTTGGCAATGTGATGTTTCTCTCCTTCCCTGAGTATTTTGAGGTGGGAGAATTTTGGCTGGAACAGTTTAAAGGAGTTTTTAGATGGCTGATGTTTGCTTTTTCCTTGCCTGTGGTGTTTTATGCCGCACGGGGTTATTTTGTTTCCGCCTACAAGGGGTTGCGATCCAAATTTTTGAATATTGATATCCCTATTGCCCTAGGAATTGCCGTACTATTTCTACGCAGTACCTTGGATATTACATTTGACTGGGGAACCGGTTTTTTTGACAGCCTCACCGGTTTGGTCTTCTTTTTATTACTGGGCAAGTTCTTTCAGCAGAAAACCTACTCCTATCTGTCTTTTGAACGCGACTATAAATCCTACTTCCCAATTGCCGTTACCCGTATTACGGAGGATAATACTGAAGAAAGCACCCAGGTGTACGACTTAAAGAATGGGGACAGACTACTTATCCGGAATGGGGAACTGATTCCGGTAGATGCCATTTTAATAAACGGAAATGCGAGAATAGACTATAGTTTTGTTACCGGGGAATCTGAAGCTGTGGATAAAAAATCCGGAGATAAGGTCTATGCCGGCGGAAGGCAAATAAGTAGCGCCATAGAAATTGAAGTGTTAAAATCGGTCTCCCAGAGTTACCTCACCCAACTTTGGAGCAATGCCGTTTTCCAAAAGGACAAATCGGGCAGCTTTCAAACCTTGACCGATAGTATTGGCAAACGTTTTACCATAGGCGTATTGACCATTGCCTTTGTCTCTGCCCTCATTTGGCTGATCATAGACCCTAGCAAGACCATAAATGTTTTTACCGCAGTGCTCATTATTGCCTGCCCATGCGCCATAGCCTTGGCCGCCCCTTTTACCTTGGGCAATATGCTGCGGATTTTTGGACGCCACAAATTTTACCTTCGGGATACCCAGACCATAGAGCAACTGGCACAAATAGACACTGCTATTTTTGATAAGACCGGAACCATTACCACCGCCGAAAAGAGTCATGTTTATTATGAAGGCCTTGAACTGAGCAAGGAGGAAGAATCCTTGCTTAAAAACACCTTACGTTCCTCTAACCACCCTTTGAGTAGAAAACTATACGATATTTTATCTGAACACAATATTGTGCCCTTGGACAGCTATGAAGAGCATTTGGGAAAAGGAATAATGGGCGCTACCGCATCAGACAAGATAAAGATAGGATCTGCTGCCTTCGTTGGCAAACCCCATATAAAAAATGGGGATAACACCTCGGTACATTTCAGCGCCAATGAGCAATATAAGGGGTGTTATATTTTCCAAAACAACTACAGGGACGGGGTTTCCGAAATTTTTGGCAACATGGCCCAAGACTTGGAATTGGCCATACTCTCCGGAGACAATGCCGGAGAAGAGAAAACACTGAACAAACTGCTTCCCAAGGGTACGCCTTTACACTTTAACCAAAAACCAGAGGACAAACTCCAATTTATTAAAACCTTACAGGAACAAAACAAAAAAGTAATGATGGTTGGCGATGGCCTAAATGATGCGGGAGCCCTGGCACAAAGCAATGTGGGCATCGCCATTTCCGAAAATGTAAATGTCTTTTCCCCTGCCTGTGATGCCATTTTGGATGCAAAAAACTTTACATCCTTATATCGCTATCTAGTGGCCTCCAGAAAAGCCATAAAGATTATAAAGTTAAGCTTTGTTCTCTCCTTACTATATAATGTAATAGGCCTGTATTTTGCCGTAACGGGACAGCTAAAGCCGGTTATTGCGGCCATATTAATGCCAATGAGCTCCATAAGCATAGTGCTGTTCACTACCCTTGCAACCAATGTTTTGGGAAGGAAATTGGCAAAGCAAGAAGTAAAACAAAAGCGGCAAGGCGTTTAACCGTCCATTTACCTAACAAAAAAGCAACTGCTCCAATTTATGGAACAGTTGCTTTTTTTATGCAATCCTAATCTAATTTATTTTAAAGACCCTATTTCTGTTGCTCCAAATAAGCTACCAATGAAGCCATTTCCTCGTAGCTCAAGGCGTTTACCAGACCAGAAGGCATCATGGATGTCTCCAATTCCTTTCTCTCTGCGATATCAGACTTCTTTAGTTGGGTTGCTATACCTGCTATATTTCTTATCGTTAGGTCTGAGGCCGATTCCTGGGTTACAAACCCTACATAATTGTCCCCGCCTTTTGTCTGAATCTGTACGGTTGAAAACCCTTGGGAGATAGAAGCATTGGGCTTCAATATAGATTCTGCAATCTGCTCCCGGTTCATAATGGAGCCAACTTGTCCCATGAAAGGCCCTTTCATAACCTCGGATGTACTAACACTGTGGCATGTAAAACAGGCTTGGGACTTAAACAATTCCTTTCCTTTTTTAGGATCTCCTTTAATGTTCTTAAGGGCTATCATAACATCCTCTATGGATGCCTCCCCGATCTGACCCTTTTTATTTTTTATTTTTTCCAAATCCATTATAGGGGTATCTTCCTTGGGGGCTGCAACCTCAAAAGTTCCAAACTCATCAATCTGTAAACGATACTTGCTATTTAATTCTGCAAACCTATCCTTATCATCTGCAGCAGCCTTTTTCCATTCATCCATAAAAAAGGAACGGATCACTGGGGTATGCTCCCATTCAACTGTTTTATAGTAGGGACCATGGGTATCCGGACGGGTACTCCACCACCATGAAGTGTCATAAGGTGCCTCTTGGTAATAAATCCTTGCCAAGGTATTTACAATCTTATTTTTAAACCCGGTATCCGTTGTGGCTTTATAAGCTTTCACCAATCCGTCCACTACTTTTGGACTATGCATATAACGCATGGCCCATAGAGCCATATCCCTATTCCCTGATTCCAACGCTTCCAGACAGGCCTCTACCGCATTTAGCCTTACCAGCGCTTTGACTGTCAGGTGAGGAATAACAATATCGGCATTGGGCTTGGCATGGGGACCTTCCGTTCCCATGGCCGGCGCTTTAAATGAGCTGGGAACAGGAATATCCAGCAAGGCGTTGGCCACCTCCTTTTTACCCAATCTTCCCAAGCCAACTATAGCTGCTGCCCTAACTCTATCGGAATCGGAGTCCAGTGCCTTTATAAAAGGATCTGTGGGCACCTGATCTACGGCCCCCAAACGGTCAGCCAAGGCCCTTAAGGCAAATTCCTGAACCGTTGTATCCTCTGTCAAGGATAATAATGGATCTATTCCCTCTTCTCCTGCAAGTTGGGCATAGGTAAAAATACTTGCCGCCCTAACCTCTAGCGGTAACGAAGCGTCCTGTGCCAGATCCAACACCTTATCGGCTCCCTTGCCCCTTCTTATCAATTCGTATTGGGCACTTAAACGCGATTTTGCATTTCCAGATTTCAAGAGCTCTACCAAACTACTGGTCCAATAAATATCCTCCACATTGGGAAAAGGCTGATAGTCAAAATTCTCTGGGGTAACCCGTACCACATAACCTTTGTCCGGGCTTCCCGAATAGCCCGCACCATCCCAAGCGGAAAGATACATGGCGCCGGCAGCATCCACGTCTACATCGGTAATTTGTGGCAATTGGATAAATTCTTCCTCATCCTGGATAAAACTCGCTTTGTTCTTGGTTAACCTGTGAAAGTATAGGTAGCTACGGCCCCAATCTGCCATCAGGG
>CAXAVP010000125.1:0-12491 GCA_963972175.1 uncultured Arenibacter sp. | reverse complement strand
CTACTTTCTATATTGAGGCCATTACGCACAGCACGGTGTTACAGATTCATAGGGACAAGTTAAACCAACTTTTTGACGAAATCCATATGATGGATAGGTTCTTCCGTATCAAGACCCAGAATGGTTATGTGGCCCTTCAGGAAAGGACCATAAATAGTATGAGTAGGTCTGCCGAACAACGTTACCTGGATTTTATCGGCCGCTACAGGGATATAGAACAGCAGATTCCACAATATATGATCGCTTCCTACTTAGGAGTAACGCCCGAGCACCTGAGTACCATCAGAAAAAATATTAGGGATGCGTAGCGTTCTTAAGATACCTTAATGATATTGGATTTCATGGTTAGGATATTTGTACCAATAAAATATATAAACCATGAAAAGAACAAATGTCCTAATCGCTATCCTGCTCTTTTTTCAGTTAACTACAAGAGGGCAAGAACAAGAAAAAGTGGGCAAGAGCCCATGGGGGCCAGAAGATCAGATTGGCACCCTTAACATGATGACAGAGGCCACACAACTAGAGGTTCTGTCCAACGTACGTTCTGGTAAGACCTATGACCTCAGTGTGGAGTACTTTGTAGGGATGCCCAGTTTTCATTCGCTGGGAGATCCAAGATATCAGTATTGGCTTACACATACTCCCCACGGTACTGTAGTGGACAATCCCAATGGTCTGGGTGAGGAAATGAACAAAAAGATAAGTTACACAGGGGACGCCATCTCTATGTATACCCATATGGGCACACATATAGATGCCTTAAACCATTTTGGCCTGAATGGTAAGATCTGGAACGGTTTTACTCCCGAGGAATATTTGGGAAACAAAGGCTGGAAGAAAACCGGAGCAGAAACCATACCACCTATTATAGCACGGGGAGTACTCTTGGATGTGGCCGATTTAAAAGGACCACTACCAAAAAATTATCGCATCACGGCAAAGGACCTACAACTCAGCCTGGAAAAACAGGACATCAGACTCAAACGAGGAGATGTGGTTTTGATCAGGACGGGACAGGCCCAATTCTATGAAGATTCGGAACATTATTTGGATAATTATCCAGGTATAAGCCTAGATGCCGTAAAGTGGTTGGTGGAAGACCAAGAAATTATGCTCCTAGGTGCCGATAATCTTGGTTTTGAGGCCTTCCCGCCCGAAAGGGAAGACAACTGGGTGCCGGTACATACTTATTTACTGGCCAAAAAAGGGGTGATGTTCATAGAACAGATGTATTTGGAAGAATTGTCAAAGGATAGACAATATGAATTTGCCTTTATAGCTACATCCCTAAAGTTAAGGGGTGCAAGCGGTTCCCCAATGCGACCCTTAGCTATTCCAATAAATTCCAAACAACTGAGGAGATGAACAATGCATCATTATTTCTACTCTCCTTTTCGGTTGGTATTTTGGTCGTGATCCAAGGGGGAATAAATGCCAAACTCGGGGTAATGCTGAACAATACCCTATTAGCTACTTCCGCAGCCTTGGTCATGAGTACCAGTTTTACACTGCTAGCAGTTTTTTTGACGATCCGGGAACTTCCTAGCCTGTACCAACTACAAATGATCCCCACCTATATGTGGTTTACCGGAGGAGCCCTAAGTTTTTTGGCGGTAACGCTCTTTTATTACATCATTCCCCGTATTGGAATAGCTACCGCAGTAATTTTTGGACTTAGTGGACAAATAATTTTTGCGGCCATAGCCAGTCATTTTGGCTGGTTTGGGATGCCCGTGGAGCCGATTACAATAAAAAAGGTGATGGGTATGCTAGTGATGGTAATGGGTGTATTACTTATAAAATATTGATAACTATGGATTTGATAAAAGAAAATATTAATAATCTAACGGGTTTATGGAGCCTAGCTGGCAGGTTGGACGGTCAATTCTTAAGTAGTGAGGAATACGCCATAAGTACAGTGGCGGAATCTGAATGGCCCAATAAAATGTGGTTTCATCTGCCCCCGACCAAAAAAATACTTGAGAAAACCTTCCGTGCCTGGAATAGTAAAGGTATTGGGGTTGCCCTATGGTATCCTGATATCACGAAAGAACTTCTGGAATCTCATGGATTGACTTTAAAAAATGAGTTGACCGGAATGTCGATGCAGCTAAATGGCAGTATTGATCACAACCAACGGCTGACCTATCGGAGGGTTACCGATGCAGGTTTAGCGGCACTATGGAGCAGCCTTTTCCTTAAAGCTTTTGGATATTGGATCAACCCCAGTACCGTGGAAAGAACCATGGACAAGGTAGATTATCTCATAGGAAATAAAGGGCAAGAAGCTATTGGGACAGCTGTTCTATTTAAGGAAAGTCCAGCGGTTGCAGGTATCCATTCCATAGGTGTGGTCCCGGAGCATAGACGAAAGGGATATGCCGCGGACCTACTGAACCATGTGCTTGGCTTGGCTGAGAAAGAAGGAGTATGTTTTGTCACACTTCAAGCTTCCTCCATGGCAAAGGGCCTTTATTTAAAAACGGGATTTCAAGAAGATTTCCTGCTTAAAACTTTTGTAAAATCTTAAAAACAAAAAAAATGAATCTAATAGACAATCTTAATTGGCGATATGCCACAAAAGTATTCGATCCAAACAAAAAGATAAACCAGCAAGACTTGGAATTTTTAAAAGAAGCCATTCGGTTATCCGTGTCCTCCTATGGGCTACAGTTGTATAAAGTACTGATCATTGAAAATGAAGACATAAGACAGGAACTTCGAAAAGCCTCTTGGGATCAAAAGCAAATTACCGATGCATCCCAACTATTTGTTTTTTGTAATTACACCTTGGACTATGATAAGCATGTGGACGATTATATACAACGGATTATAAACGCCCAAGAGACGGTTACCAAGGATATAGAGCAATACGGGGATTTTATTAAATCAAGTATTGCCAAGATGCCCGAGGCCGATAAAAAAAGTTGGTCTGAAAAACAGACGTATCTGGCCCTAAATAATTTACTTGTGGCCTGCGCGGAACGGAAGATAGATGCCTGTCCCATGGAAGGTTTTGACAGTCAGGCCTACAACAAGATATTGGGCTTGGGAGAAATGGGACTCAATGCAGCGGTAATTGCACCTGTGGGGTATAGATCTACATTGGATAGAACACAAGAAAGAAAAAAAATAAGAAAAACAAAGGAAGAATTGTTTTTAATAGCTTGATAGTTAATACACTAAGAAAGGAAGCAGGCCTTGAGGAATAAACTTTTTAGGTTCGCTTTAAATAGCCGAATAAAAAAAGAATGCCAAGTAGAAACATGCGGAACAATAAATAAATTTAAAATTTAGTTGTACATTTATCAACACAAAAGCACGGGGTGCCTGGTAAAGACCAAGCTGAGATAATACCCGATACCTGATTTGGATAATGCCAACGTAGGGATGCAAGCCAAAATATTTCATTTTCGGCTCCATTGTTTGGTACTCCAAATAATGGAGCTTTTGTTTTTAAACAAAATAAAATGAAAATAGAAAAATCAAATCTAGAACTTATTCCCAAGAACGACCAAAATTGGCAAAATAGGCCAGAATGGTTTTTTAACAGAGAACACACGGATACCTATGAGCAATGGTATGAAGGGCGGTACAAGCGCGCCGAAGTATGGCAGAAAAAGGTCATGGAACAACTGGTGTCCAAAGATAAACGCATTAAAACATTGTTGGAGTTTGGTTGTGGTACTACCCGCTTTACCCGCTGGTGGAAAGAGATAGGCATTGAGGCAACAGGTGGTGATATTTCACCATTGATGCTCTCGCAAGCCGTAGAATTATTTGATGGTGATCTAGTTATGGCCGATTCCCACCATATGCCCTTTAAAGACCATTCTTTTGATTCCCTTGCCTTCATTACCACTTTTGAGTATTACAGGGACCCGGTACAAGTAATCCGAGAGGCCGCACGGGTAGGAAAATATGGTATTGCCATGGGCATGATGAATAGAAACTCTACCAAGGTGGTGAGAAGAAGGATACAAGAAGTATTTGGTAAGAATCCTTTTTATCTTACGGCAACCTTTTACACCCCGGAAAAACTTACAAAAATTATAGAAACAGCTCTCCAAGGTCGGGATTACTCCATTGAATGGACTTGTACCGGACTGCCCAAATGGTTTCCCGTACAACAATGGAGTCTGCCATTGGGTGATTTTTTTGGGTTGTACATCAAACTAAACGACGTAGAATAAATGAGTGACAAACTAGGAAAAATAGATCCACATTTATTCCAGAAGTTTATTAGCAAAAAATGTGGTTTTAATAGAGAGGAAGTAAGCACAGGCCCTGGATTTGGGGTAGATGTCTCCATAGTGGATTTACCTCGTGGTATGGCCATGGCCATGACCAGTGATCCCCTAACACTGCTCCCAAGCCTTGGCTTGGAAGAGTCTGCCTGGCTGTCTGTACAATTAATGGCAAACGATATGGCCACTACAGGCTATGCACCTATGTACGGGCAGTTTGTTTTAAACCTACCAAGTAGTTTTTCAAAATCGGATTTTGAGGTATATTGGGACTATATACACCGCTTTTGTTCTAATATTGGGATTGCCATTACCGGCGGTCATACTGGTTTTGTTGAAGGGCAAAATTCCACCATGGCCGGTGGAGGTACATTTATAACCATTGGACCAAAAGACAGTATGTTGGTTTCAAAAAATGCAAGGCCGGGCGATTCAATCCTGATAACCAAATCCTGCGCTATTTCTTCTGCGGCCATACTTGCCATGTGTTTCCCGGAAAGCGTTAAAAATAAATTGGGTACCGAAATACAAGAACAGGCCAGAGCCTCTTTTTACGATACTTCTTCGCTCCAAGATGCCTTAGCTGCTGTAGGAAAAAATAGGGAACATACAGATATAACGGCCATGCACGATGTAACAGAGGGAGGTGTTTTGGGTGCAATATATGAATTGGCAACGGCTTCCGATAACGGGGCGCTGATATATAATGATCAACTACCAATAGGGTATGTGCAAAATGAGGTCTGTGGTTTGTTTTCCTTGGATCCACGCAACTGTATAGGGGCAGGTTCAATGGTCATCACATGTAAAAAGGGAAGCGCAGGAGATGTCATCCATCGTTTGGAAAAGGAAAATATAGCCTGTACTGAAGTTGGAGAAATAGTAGATAAGGACAAAGGAATAAAGCTTAAGATAAATGATGGGAGCAACAGTATAGGGTACAATGAAGATGACCCTTATTGGGCAGCATTTTTTAAGGCATTTAATTCGGGTTGGAAATGAGTGTAGGTCAAAAACGGATAATGGGTTCTGGTATCTATTTGATCATCGATCCATCAATGAATGAAGCAGTACTACTGAATAAATTGAATAGGTGCCTTCTTGAAAGTCTAGCAGCAGTACAGATTTGGGACAATTTTAAAGACACTCAAGATATAACCGATTTAATTCGCAAAATTTGCGATCTATGCCATGCTAAAAATGTTCCGGTATTAATAAATAACCATTGGGACTTGCTTAATAGAACCGATTTGGATGGGGTTCATTTTGATATAATTCCAGAGAATTATAGGGAAATAAAAGCTGGTCTAAACAAATCTTTTATAAGCGGACTTACCTGTAATAATGATTTAAGTTGGGTAGAATGGGCAAACAGTAACAATCTGGACTATATTTCTTTTTGTTCCGTATTTCCATCCCAAACAGCCAACAGTTGCGAGATAGTCCATTTTAATACCATCCAAAAGGCATCAAAACATTATGATGTGCCCATATATTTGGCCGGTGGGATTACCGCCGATAATCTGGGGCAGCTTAAGGAACTTAATTTTAAAGGAATTGCTGTGGTGTCTGGTGTTATGGGCGCAACCAACCCTGAAGAATCAATAAATAATTATCTAAAAGAATTAAATACAAAATGAAAAAAGAAACGATCAATAAACTATGTTGCCCCTTTGACAAAGGGGATCTTCAGCTAACCGAAATAACAAAGGATACAAGCAATAATATACTGGAAGGATTTTTGGTATGTACAAGTTGTGAACGTTTGTACCCTATTGTAAAGGGCATACCAATTATGAGTCCGGACGAATACCGTGAGTATAAATTTGAACGCCCATTAATGGAAAGATGGCAAAAACACCTACAGGGACGTACCTTTGAAAATTTTAGAATTTCGGCAACTGCGGAAGTAGAGGGCTAGGATTAAATAACACTGACCTTTAGGATGGTTAATTATTTATGTCAAGTAAATTTACTTTTAACAAAAACATGGAAATTTAAGATTACTCAAAAAAATGGTAGTATCTCAATAAGTGTGTAAAGTAAAAAAAATCGAGGGTCACGCCCTCGATTTTTTTATATGACTTATTATATTTAATAGGACACTTACTACCAAAGTATTTTAGTTTCTTTTTGGTTTTCCCAATACCACAAGATATTTTATGTGGCTCCTAGAAATGCTATTTAAACATTATGTAAGGCTTCTATTAATACGTTTTTTTTGTTTCTGCTCAAAGGAACCTGTCTTCCGTCCAGTTCAACACTTTTACTATTGAATTTTTGAACTTTCTCCAAATTTACGATGTAGGATTTGTGTACCCTCAAGAATTTATCCTGTGGTAATTTCTTTTCAAAAGACTTCATAGTGGAAAGGATAACCACATTGCCTTCAGTGGTTACCAATTTTATATAGTCGCCCAAGGCTTCTACCCACTTTATGTCGTTAAGTACTACTTTCCGTTGTCTTAGATTGCTTTTTACAAAGATATACTCATCGTCCTCTGTCACCTTTTGCGACTGCTCATATTTGGTTAACGCTCTTTTTATAGAGGTGTCAAAACGGGAAGCAGAGATAGGTTTATGAAGATAATCCGTAACGTCATAATCAAAGGCTTTAAGGGCATAGTTGGGATTTCCGGTAATCAATATTACCTGTGGTGGGTTTTCCAGTGATTCCAATAAATCGAATCCATTGATGATGGGCATTTCCACATCCAGAAAAATAAGATCAATGTTATTGTTTTTAAGTCCGTTCTTTGCTTCAATGGCATTGCTGTACTCGCCAACCATTGTCAGGCTGGGATGATTGTTTACTAATTTGGCTACGGCAATGCGCTGCATAGACGAATCGTCTACAATAATACTTCTTAATTTCATAATGGTGATCCTCGTTTTAAATCTTGTTGAAGGTACCCAAAACTACCTTTCAAGTGGCCAAAAATGATGTGAATGGAGCATAATTTGTTGTGTAAATGCAGAATTTTGTGGTTTAGGTATTTGGCATTTCAGACCCATAGAATAAATTGTAAAAATCAGATATAGAGGCTTAAAAGGTATATACTATGTAAGATAAAAAGCATTATTTGCCGGAAAACGATGCAGGCAATAGGTGGGCGCATAGTTGTTGCAATGATACATTGGAAAATAGGTCGATTTAATGGTTGTAGATAATCATCAAGTCTATCTTGTTGCCCTATAATTTGAGTCTTTTCCAACCTACAAATTGACCTAAATGTAAACAAAAATATAGGGTATAGTACAAATGCATTTAGTCGACGATATATTCCGTTGGTCTAGTTTTTCATTTAAGAATTATGTTAGGATTATATCCTTGCAAAAAAAACGAGATTCATGAGTATGTCCAGATTATCACTTAAAAGCAACATTGACCAAGGAACTTTTAAGGGTATTGGAAACCATTTAATGAGAAATGGATTTAAAATATACTTTTGGGCCTGCACCGTATTTTTTATGGTAGTATTGTACCTTCTTGCCAGCGCCCTAATCGATGCCATGGATGGTATTTGATAGGTGGTCACTAGGAAAATTAATGCAGTATTAAGTAGGGGGGGGACTTGAAAGCCCTGTTATTTATTTATGGGATTTCTGTTCCGACTGCCATTGGTTCAAATAAAATTATTACCTGTGATAGTTAACCATATATTATCGATTATAGGATTACTTAAAAATGTTGGACTAGCTCATTACAGCGGTACTGCATGGGTGTTTTTTATCTCTCCCATCACAAAGGTACTATGTGCGCTTCCAATGTTTCTCATGGATCCAAGATGGTTTAAGACAAAGTCTTGGTAATGCTTCATATCCTTTACCATTACCTTGAGTAAAAAATCATAATCCCCAGATACATTATAGCATTCGGTGACTTCCTTGATTCCTGCGATATCCTTCACAAATTGGTGGCCAATGTCACGGGTGTGCTGTTTTAAGGTAATGTTACAAAACACTGTTAGGCCTTTGTCCATTTTTTCAGGATCTAAAACAGCCACATATTTTTTTATATAACCCTTGTTTTCCAATCTTTTTACCCGTTCAAAAACGGGTGTAGTAGATAAATTGACCCTATTGGCCAGCTCCTTGGTAGTTAGATTGGAATTGCTCTGCAATAATTTAAGAATTTGAATATCAATTTTGTCCAAATTGGTCATAGAATATTTTTCTGTTTTAATGCTCTTTTGAAATACATAAGGGGTAATAGTCTAATTAAAGGCTCTAAAATAGGTTTTATTTCTAAAATATTGGTTTTATATGGAAAATTAAATCTTAAATATGAGATTTGTTGGAAATAATACAAAATAAGAGCAAATGAAAACCAACGTTTTAGGATACCCGAGAATTGGGGCCAATAGAGAATTAAAGAAAGCCATAGAGAAATATTGGAAAAAGAAAATTTCAGTAGAGGAACTGTTGGAAGTGGGCAGTCAAATACGAAGAGAAAATTGGAGCTTACAGAAAAGGAGTGGAATCAATTTTATTCCCTCTAATGACTTTTCCTTTTATGATCAGGTATTGGATGCCACAATGACCTATGGCTGTATTCCCGAAAGATTCTGGGAAATTGAGAAAAGTAGATCGGACCTGGACCTATATTTTGCTATGGCAAGGGGGCTGCAGGAGGATGGATTTGATATTACTGCCCTGGAAATGACAAAATGGTTTGATACCAACTATCATTACCTAGTGCCTGAATTTTCAAAAGGCCAAACCTTTGAATTACGTTCCCTAAAAGCAGTAGAGGAATTTAAAGAAGCATTGGACCAAGGTATTTTAACCAAGCCTGTATTGATTTCCCCTGTAACCTACCTATATCTAGGAAAGGAGAAGGAGGAAGGCTTCCATAGATTGGATTTACTGAAAGCTCTTTTGCCCGAGTTTTATAAATTGTTATCACGGTTATCCTCTGCTGGAGCGGTATACATACAATTGGATGAACCCTGTTTGGCGATGGACTTGACCCATAAAGAGCTTATGGCCGTTAAAAAACTGTACACAGATATAGCCGAAAAATTTCCCAAATTGAAAATAATTCTTACCAATTACTTTGACTGCTATGGGGCCAATTTGGAAACGGTATTAGGTCTTCCCGTTCATGCACTCCATTTAGATCTGGTACGGTGCCCATTGCAGTTAGACGACATAATAGACTCGCCATCTTACGAAGGTAAACAAGTACTTTCCTTGGGAGTTGTTGACGGTAGAAATATATGGCGCAATAATTTTGATTCCTCATTGGACCTAATAAAAAAGGCCTTGCAAATTGTTTCTGTTGAAAAGCTATGGGTTTCAAGTTCTTGCTCATTGCTACATGCACCCTATGATTTAGATCTAGAGACCAATGAAAAAAGTTTGCCAGCCGAAGTAAAGCAGTGGATGGCATTTTCAAAACAAAAACTAAAGGAGTTGGTAACATTAAGTGAGCTGACACCTGAAATACCCACCAAAGAGGCGGCAACTGAATTAGTAAGTAATAGAGGTACTTTTATAGATAAAAGATCCTCTAGGCTGGTGCATCACAGCCCCACCAAGCAAAGGGTCCAATCCTTGACGGATTCGGCAGGAAAACGGAAGAACCCCTTTTCTATTAGGAGGGGTGAGCAGGCAAAGAAATTAAACCTGCCCTTATTTCCTACTACCACCATTGGATCTTTTCCCCAAACCAGGGAGGTAAGGAGTATGAGAAGACGGTTTAAAAACAAGGAGATTACCAGTTCGGAATACAATGCATTTCTGAAGAAGGAGACCCAAAGGGCAATTAAATTCCAAGAGGATATTGGGTTGGATGTTTTGGTGCACGGCGAATATGAAAGGAACGATATGGTGGAGTATTTCGGGGAAAGATTAGAGGGGTTTGCCTTTTCCGGAAATGGATGGGTACAAAGCTATGGTAGCCGCTGTGTAAAGCCGCCCATCATTTTTGGAGACGTATATAGGGATAAGCCTATGACGGTACAATGGACCTCTTATGCCCAATCGTTAACCAAAAAACCGGTAAAGGGAATGCTTACCGGACCGGTAACTATTTTGCAGTGGTCCTTTGTGCGAAACGACCAGTCCAGATCCGTAACGTGCAAACAAATAGCTTTGGCCATACGGGATGAGGTAAGGGATTTGGAGCAGGCAGGAATAAGTATCATTCAGATAGATGAACCTGCAATACGGGAAGGGCTGCCATTACGACGGGAATATTGGAATACCTACTTAAATTGGGCGGTGGAGAGTTTTAGAATTTCGGCCTCCGTAGTGGAGGATACGACCCAGATCCATACCCATATGTGCTATTCGGAATTCAATGATATTATACAGAATATTGGGGATATGGATGCCGACGTTATTACTATAGAAACCTCAAGGTCCGAAATGGAGCTGTTGGATGCCTTTGTGAAATACAAGTATCCCAACCAAATAGGACCCGGGGTATACGACATTCATTCCGCAAGGGTTCCCAACGAGCATGAAATGGCGACTTTATTGCACAAGGCTGCCAAGCTTTTACCGATGGAAAATTTGTGGGTAAATCCGGATTGTGGCCTTAAGACAAGGGACTGGCCAGAAACCAAGACCGCTTTGACCAATATGGTGAAGGTGGCCAATAAAATAAGATCTGAATATGTGGTTGGTGTGAACCGATAAATTAAATATAGAACTGCTGATGGAAATTGAACAACGGTAACAGATTATTTCCAGAGCTAAAATCTCTCCCCAATTTGATGGGGAACCAGAAATAGAAATAGCTGTACTAGCTACCTCGCAGTTGGGAAGTAGGAATAAAATCATCCCTGTTGTTTGTATGAAACGAGGTATCGAGCTAGTTCATTAATTTGGGGAGAGAAACAAATACAAAAAGTAGGAGGTGAGGCAAGGGTACAAAACGGTTAGAGCTTAGTGCTTTTAATCGGTCAGTACCCAGGCTATACACTTCCATGTAGTGGAACATTTTGATCATTAGAACAGGATAGGATGTATGAGGGGCGCTAATTTGAAGTGGGGACAAACCATATATGGGAAATTAAAGAGAGCTCATTGTTTGTATTGCGCATGGCTTGGAGTTTAATCGGTTTACTCAAAGCATTCGGCGAAAAAGTATTGGATTAAAACTTTGTGCATATATATTTAGTATGTAGCTTTGAAAATGTTGCTGTAAAGTACTATTATTGCTGTTTGTATTATATAAAATCTGGGTTTTAGTTCAGCAATTTTGATACAAGCACCTAGGGGGAATTGTTAACTTAAGTTGATGGTGGATATGTATATTTAGATTGCGGAAAGTCCAAGGAGAAATAGTAGGATAATAAATTTTTAATTGGTATTGTAAATTAACATGGAAGGAGAAACTTTATGGATTATTGATGATGATATGGTATCACAGTTTGCCATGACATACAAAATAGGACAGGTACATCCCCATTATAATATTACCACATTTTATACGGTTAAAGAAGCCTTGGACCACCTCAGAAAGTGCTGGGAAAGTAAAAAAGGGCTGCCAGATAAGCTGCTATTGGACCTAGGTTTACCGGGCTTGGATGGCTGGGACTTTCTTATGGAGTTGGAAAATATTGGTGTAAACATTAGTCCTTTCGACATTTATATAGTCTCCGCCTTTACAAACTCAACAGATCGCAAGCGTGCCAAAAGCCATCCGCTGATAAAGGATTATTTTGATAAACCTTTGAACAAAAGTGCCGTTGACCGGATTTTTGCCTAGCGCTGAATTGACGCTATTTGGGTAAACTGAAAGAGCACAAAGATTTCTTTGCTATTAAATGATTGCGTTATGTCAGGGAAGAAGCAAACGGCCTAATATGAATACCTCCTAGAGGTCAGATAAACAATCTATGCCCTAACCTTATGGAAGATCTTAATAGATAGATTAGGTAATACATTAAGAAAAACTTCATAATGTTATATATGAATAGTTTATAAGGGGGGGGGGGGCACTTTTAAGGTAAACCACAAAAATATGGTCCAAGCCCATCAGGAACTGGGGAATAATTCTATAATTAGTTTATAACTATAGATGAAAAAGGGTCCAACTTTAAAAAAAAACAAACCCTGGGTTTTTAAATTTACACACTTTTCGGGATAGTGTAGCTTTATTAATTTTCTCTCATTTAGGGATACTGTCGTTTTTTTTTTAATCTTTATGAAAATATAATGGATAAAGAAAAATGACTTTAGACTACCCCTCGATAATGTTTTTTTTAGCCTTGAATAATTTATTTA
>CAXAVP010000124.1:0-12517 GCA_963972175.1 uncultured Arenibacter sp. | reverse complement strand
TTCCAATTGATAAGAAAAAACCCCCATCCTACCCCCGGGCAGCCAGTGTGACTTCTCGTCGTCCCAAAAAAAAAAGGACTCTGTCGCGGTGACATAGAGCAATGAAGAGTAAATGGTCACTAGTCAGAAGGCAAAAGCTAAAAGCTAAAAGCTCAATGAGCTAAGAAAAAAGAGAAGAGAGAAAAGACAGTTAAAAATTAAAAAAAGTCCACCGTCCAGGGTCGGGGCAAGACTTTTTCAATGAACAATAAACAATTTCCTGAAGCTGTCATTCCCTTTCTTGACTTCGAGTGATCCACCGTAGGATGATTGTATTGAGAAGTGAAAGGGGTTGTTGGGTGACAGGCTGTTTGTTAACAATTAGCAATAATCAGTAAACAATTAACTATAGGCAGAAAAGGTCAACCCATATCAAGGGTGTTTATTGCAATTTCATTTCTTTTCCAACTTCATAAAGTACATTGGATAAAACTAAAATTCAAATAAATCCCGTGGATGGTCAGATAAATTGGCACAGTCATTGCTTATCTTTGTGGGTAATCACAATTGGTTAACCATAGCATTATTTCCTGGGATGTAAAAAGGGCATTCTTGCTGTTTAACTTCCCTTATCTTTGCGCATTATAAAAAAGAATAAAATTACGGATGGGATACTTAAAAAAAGCACTGCTACTAATGTTGTTGCCGCTATTGGCTTTCGGCATTGCACATAAATTCTACCTCAGTGTAACCACGGTAGATTACTCAGAAAAGGACAGTGCCTTACAGATCAGTAGTCGGGTTTTTATAGATGATATGGATTATCTGCTTCTAGAGCGCTACGGCCTTAAGGCCAATTTAGCTACCAGGGAAGAGTCTTCACAGGCCAATGAATTTATAGAAAAATATTTTAGGGCCAAGTTGGCCATATCTGTTAACGGTAAGGAGGTAGCCTATGATTACTTGGGCAAAAAATATGATAACGATCTTATGATTTGCTTTTTGGAAATCCCTGGGGTGGATATGGATACCCTGAGCTCGGTTGCCGTGCAGAATGAAGTCTTGATGGATTCCTTTGAGGAGCAAAAAAATGTGGTGCACATTAGGGTAAAAGGAGAGAAAAAGAGCTTTGTTTTGATCAGGGAAAATAATAAAGGAATGTTAAACTTAAAGTAAATAATAACAATCAGTCATTAAATAGTTAAATTCCCGCGCTGAAAAAAAATATAATTAAATATGAGTAGAATGAAATATGTTTTTGCTTCGCTAATGTTCCTTTTTGCGGCTGTATCGGTTGCCCAGGACGAAGTAGGTAATGAACGGGAGGCCGGTCATGTTAACCAGAATAAATTTAAGCAGCTTTACGAGGAATTTGCTACCCCTAATACCTATAGATCAGCCTCTGGTGCTCCAGGTCCAGATTACTATCAGCAGCAAGCTGATTATAAAATGGATATAGAGCTCGATGACAAGAATGCAAAACTCTATGGTTCCGAAACTATAACCTATACCAACAATTCGCCCGATGACTTAGCTTTTTTATGGTTGCAGTTAGATCAAAATGTTCGTTCCAAGGATTCCAAATCCCCATTGCGTAATGGAGAAGAGATACCTCTGGCGGAACCAGTGGCTAAATTTGCTGGAAAATATATGACAGAACCCTTTGATGGTGGTTTTAATATAGAATATGTGAGGGATGATAAGGGCAATCCTTTGTCTTATACCATCAATCAGACCATGATGCGGATAGACCTTCCTGAACCTTTAAAAAGTAAGGGCCAGGTTTCTTTTTCTATTAAATGGTGGTACAATATTCCGGATCATACGGTAAACAGGGCTCGTTCTGGTTATGAGTATTTTCCAAAAGATGGCAATAGAGCGTATGTTATTGCACAGTTCTTTCCAAGAATGGCCGCAGAACCATCAATTCTGGGGCAGTGGTGTATTTGCACTTCCTTTTGGGGATTACGAGGTAAATATTACTGTTCCTGCCGACCATATTTTGGATGGTACAGGAGAGCTTCAGAATATGAAGGAGGTATTTAGCAAAGAAATGATTAAGCGCTATGAGCAGGCCAAAAAATCCTATGATAAGCCCGTCCTTATAGTAACCCAGGCCGAAGCGGAAGAAGCTGAAAAGGGATTTTCCGAGAAAAAGAAGACCTGGAAGCTGAAAGCGAAAAATGTGCGCGACTTTGGATTTGCAACATCGCGTAAGTTTATTTATGATATGCAGGCTGTAAAACTAGGGACCAGGGACGTAATGGCTATTTCTATGTATCCCAAGGAGGGGAATCCATTATGGGAGGAGTATTCTACCAAGGCCGTGGCCCACACGCTTCGCTCTTATTCCGATCATACTTTTGATTACCCTTACCCCAAGGCTATATCGGTGCATGCCAAGAATCAGGGGATGGAATATCCTATGATCTGTTGGAACTACGGAAGGCCCAATGAGGACGGTACCTATTCCGATAGGGTGAAATACGGAATGATTTCGGTAATTATTCATGAAATAGGCCACAACTTTTTTCCTATGATCGTTAATTCTGATGAACGTCAGTGGGGATGGATGGACGAAGGTTTGGATACTTTTATGCAGTACATAGCTGAACAGGAGTTTGGGGAGGCTTATCCGGAGGCCATTGCACCAAATAGTAAATATCCTTCAAGAAGGGGCGAGCCTTCCAAAATTATACCTTATATGTCTGGGGACCAAAGTACCATAGCTCCTATTATGTCCAATCCGGAAAATGTATACCAATTGGGGAACAATGCCTATGGGAAGCCTGCAACGGCTTTGAATATTCTTAGGGAAACCGTGATGGGTAGGGAATTGTTTGACCATGCCTTTAAGACCTACGCGCAACGCTGGATGTTTAAGCATCCTTCCCCTGAAGACTTTTTCAGAACCATGGAAGATGCTTCGGCAGTAGACTTGGATTGGTTTTGGCGAGGTTGGTTCTATACTACAGATTATGTAGATATAGGTGTAAAAGACGTTAAGAAATATTATGTATCCAACAAGCCTACAAAGCAAATGTTGGAGCTAATGGCTTCAAGGAACATAAAAGAGGAAGATTTGCCTCCCTTAGTGTTTTTGGCCGAAGAAGGCAGTGAGGATTACGATGCCAATTTAAAGGGGAAAGCACCTTCTGAAAATTCCAAGACACTAAAGGAATTTATGATGGATAATATGACCGCCGCTGAACGTAAGGCTGTAAAAGAGCCTAAATATTTCTATGAGATAACCTTTAATAAACCAGGAGGTATCCCAATGCCGTTGATAGTGGAATATACCTATGCAGATGGTTCTAGGGAAAATGTTACCTATCCCCCTGAAATATGGAGGAAGAACGATAAGGAGGTAAAAAGAGTGGTTTCCTCTGACAAGGAATTGGTAGGGATTGTGGTTGATCCTAAAGAGGAGACAGCCGACATAGATACCACCAATAATTCTTGGCCGGCAAAAGAGGTTAAATCTGAATTTGACGCATTTAAAGAAGGTTTAAGAGGGAAATAGTTTTTGTTTCCCAAATAGGGGTTATAAACTAAGATTTGCTCCCTAGAAAAGACTGGCCCCGGTACCGTATAGCTTTAGCGCTACGGTTATCGGGGTTTTTCTTTGGGTTGGATTAGGTTGCTCAAATAGCTGTTAGAATTTGTGATAAGCAGCTTACTTTTAGGACTTATATGTTGCTCCCAATTAAGGTTTAGGGGCTGCATCCCTGTAATGAACAGGGTTGGGGCCATTCAAAAAAAGTTAACCATATTTTTTATGCAACTGACAAACTTCTCATTATATTTGTGTTATGTTAAGTACGATAATTCTATTTATTAGCGGTGCCGAAATATTCTTTATCATGTTTATAGTGGTAATGGTATTCGGTGCAGATAAAATTCCTGGTATTGCCAAGGGATTGGGTAAGGGTATGCGACAATTAAAGGACGCTACGGAGGATATTAAAAATGAGATTCAAAAAAGTGCCGAAAAACAGGGTATTGATACTAGTTTTACAAATGACATAAAAGACGAGATCAATAAGGTTAAGCAAAATGTTGATGAGGTAACTGGAGTTGTCAAAAGAAAATAGTATGCTGGATAAACTGTTGCAATGGGACAGGGATGTCTTCATTTATTTAAACAGTTTGGGCATCGAGAATTATGATGTCTTTTGGTCTACCATTACCAATTTCTCTACATGGATTCCCCTTTTTATTTTTTTTATAGTTCTTGTATTTCGGAAATATCCTAAAGTAGAGGCATTATGGGTTCTGGGTACCGTACTGTTTACATTGGTTTTGGTGGCTTCGTTTACAGGGCTTGTCAAGGAATGGGTGGCCCGTTTGCGACCCAATAACACTGAAGAAATAAACACCCTGATAAGAATACTTAAAAGTCCTACGGGCTATAGTTTTTTTTCGGGACATGCCTCAAGTTCATTTAGTATTACCACCGCTTTCTTTCTATTTCTAAGGGATAAATTTAAATGGAGCTGGCTCTTTTTTATATGGCCGCTAATGTTTGCAACCAGTAGAATTTATGTAGGGGTTCACTACCCTTTGGATTTATTGGTAGGAGCAGGGGTGGGTATACTCTTTGCCTTTCTTTTCTACCGCTTGTACAATGCATGGCGCGGGACTAAGATCCAATCTCATGGATTGTCATAAGTCTTTTACGGTAGGCTGTCTGGATGCTGTTTATGGGTGTCCATTATGTTAGGAAGTTTGTAAAACACTGCCCGATATTTGCTTTCAACGTCATAGTTGTACACCATTCTATAACACCCTGCTTAGTGTAAGTCCGTCCCTAATGGGCAATAACACGGTTTCTACACGTGGGTCATCCCTTAATTTCTTGTTGTAATCCAATAGTACTTTGGTAGCCTTGTCCTTAGGGTTCAAGGGTTCTACCACCTTGCCGGACCAAAGCACATTATCCGATAGAATGACGCTACCGGGTCGGCATTTTTTTATGGCAGCTTCAAAATAATGGTCGTAACTTACCTTTTCGGCATCGATAAATACGAGATCAAAAATCTCATCCATTTTGGGAATAATTTCCAGTGCGTTTCCGGTGTGCTGTACTATTTGGTCGTTGTACTCACTTTGCTCAAAATACCTTCTCTGCATATCGTGTAACTCCTCATTTATATCTATAGTGTGCAGGGTTCCTTCCCGTTGTAGTCCTTCTGCCAGGCATAGGGCGGAATAACCGGTATAGGTGCCTATTTCCAGAATTCTTTTGGGGTAAATAAGCTTGGAGAGTAGGCTTAGTGCCCTACCTTGGAAATGACCGGTAATCATTCTTGGCTGTACTACCTTTAGGTGGGTTTCCCTAGTGAGTTTTTGAAGTAGCTGTGGCTCGGGTTCGGAATGGTCGGCAATATATTGTTCCAATATGGGAGATAAGAAATGCATGGGTTTAACTTTGTATATTTAGGGGTTCAAAGATACTAATCATGGAACAATTTACGATAAGAAAGGCCACTTTGGCCGATCTAATGACATTGAAGTCTTTTGAACAGGAAATAATACGGGCAGAGCGGCCATATGATACAACCTTGGATAAGGACCCACTAAGCTATTATGACGTTGGGGAGCTTATTCTTTCCAGTTCTGCCGTAGTTATGGTGGCAGAAATTAATGCTACGCTCATAGGATCTGGCTTTGCGCAAATACGGGAGGCAAAACCTTATTTGACACATGGATCCTATGCCTACCTTGGATTTATGTATACCCATCCTAGCTACAGGGGAAAGGGGGTGAATAAGGCTATAGTGGAAGCTTTGAAGGAGTGGGCAAAATCTAAGGGGCTTACAGAAATAAGGCTTAGCGTGTACAAAGATAACACCAAGGCAATAAAGGCCTATGAAAAGGCTGGCTTTAGTGAACATATAGTAGAAATGAGAACAGAAGTGAATCAGTAAAAATATAGGTTTTCAACCAAGCAGCTTCCTCTGGTAAATTGTATTTTTGGAAAAATTTATAATATGGAATTTAAAAATTCACTAGCGTTTGCCAAACAATTGGATGATGTGGACCCTTTAAAGGATTATCGCAATGAATTCCACTTTCCAAAGGTTAAGGGGAAGGATGTTATTTATTTTACCGGAAATTCCTTGGGGCTGCAGCCAAAGCGTACCCAAAAATATGTAAACGAGGTAATGACAGCATGGAAGAACTTAGCTGTTGAAGGACATTTTCATGCTGAGAAACCTTGGTGGGATTATCATGAAAGATTGGCGGCACCCTTGGCAAAAGTAGTGGGGGCAAAGCCCAAGGAAGTGACAGTTATGAATACCCTATCGGTGAATCTTCATATGCTAATGGTATCTTTTTACAGGCCTACCGCGCAAAGATTTAAAATTATATGTGAAGAAAAGGCCTTTCCTTCAGACCAATATATGTTAAAGAGTCAAGTCCAGTTTCATGGTCTACAGCCAGAAGATGCTATTGTGGAAATAAGGAAAAGAGAAGGGGAGCATTATTGGCGTACCTCAGATATCTTGGATAAGATAAAAGAGGTAGGGGATGAGTTGGCATTAGTGCTTATTGGAGGGGTAAACTATTACAATGGCCAGGTGTTTGATATGGAGTCCATAACCAAATCAGCTAAAGAAGTAGGAGCTTTTGTGGGATGGGATTTGGCCCATGGCGCTGGAAATGTAAATTTAAAACTTCATGATTGGGGCGTAGATTTTGCTGCTTGGTGTAGTTATAAATATATGAATAGCGGTCCTGGCAATGCCTCCGGGGTATTTGTGCACGAACAATATCTGAATAGGGCCGATATACCTCGTTTTGAAGGGTGGTGGGGAACCAAAAAAGAAACCAGGTTTTTGATGAAACCCGAATTTGAGCCTATGGAAAACGCCGATGCCTGGCAGGTAAGCAACCCTTCGGTATTATCGCTGGCCCCATATTTGGCTTCTTTGGAAATGTTTGATGAGGTAGGGATGGAGCGGCTAATAGCCAAAAGGGATCTTATAGTGGCGTACTTGGAGTTTGTGCTTGGTGAAATTGATAAGGAAACCGATGGGTCGTTCCAGATTATTACTCCTGAGGAAAGAGGGTGCCAGCTTTCAGTTTTTTTACACGGTCAGGGTAAGGAACTATTTAATTATTTAATGGAAAACGGGGTGATTACAGATTGGAGAGAACCCAATGTTATTCGGTTGGCACCGGCACCATTTTACTGTTCCTTTACAGATATGTACCATTTTGGACAAATATTGAAATCAGGGATACAACAAAAAGGAAATCATTGAGACAGGTGATTTAATCTATAGCCTTCCTTCTGCTGTTCATTGGCGGCATTGTAAATAAGCATTATGAAATCTCTCCTACTAATTCTTTCCAACCCTCGGTACTTTGCACCATCATGGGTGTTTGCAAGTATTAATATATTATTTGGTACCTGGGCAATTTATATACCGTCGGTAAAGGAGAAACTAAATATTGATAAGGCCGATTTGGGAATTGCTATTTTTTTTCTATCTCTTGGTGTATTTGTCGTGTTTCCTGTGGCAGCTAAAATAATAAATAGATTGGGTGTGGGAAGAGCAACCTGGTACGGTCTTTTGTTTAGTGCAGCTGCGGCCTTGTTGCCCTTGCTGGCCCCCAATTACTATGCCCTTATGGGGGCTCTGTTCCTTATGGGGGCCAGTAACGGACTTACCGATATTGCCATGAATACCTTGGTTACAGAGATAGAAAAAGAGGATAGGCAAAAATTTATGTCGGCTTCCCATGGCTTTTTCAGTTTGGGAGGTGTATTGGCAGGTTTGGGAAGTTTTTTGATCATAACCATTGACAACCCTGCACTGCATATGCTTTATGCTGTAATGCTGGTACTGGTTGTTAATTTGGCTTTTCACAAACACTATAAACACATTGTGGCCGCACCGGTGGAGAAAGAAGCCTTTAGTTTAAAGTTGTTCCGGCCACTCATGGTTCTTGGTATTATTTCCTTTATAGTAATGGGAGGTGAGGGCGCTATTGTGGATTGGAGCGGACTTTATCTGCAGGAAATAAGTATGGCCCCGGAAGCACTTATAGGAACGGGGTTTTTGGCTTTTTCCGTTATGATGACCTTGGGTAGGTTCTTGGGTGATAGAATAAGCGCCTCCATAGGTTCCATAAAAATGGTAGGGCTAGGCGCATCCGTTGCTATTGTTGGATTTCTATTTGTTTTAACAACTTATGTTTATCTGTCAATAGTGGGTTTTGCCTTGATCGGTTTGGGCTTTTCGGTAATAATTCCAGAACTTTTTAGAATTGGGGGAACCGTTAGAGGTGTGGATTCTTCCCAGGGCGTAGCTTTTATTGCAGGAACTGGGTATTCCGGATTCTTATTGGGTCCTGTGGCCCTTGGTTTTGTAGCTGAGACCTACTCCCTACATTATACTTTTGTAATACTACTTGGGTGTGCCATTATAGTAATGGGATCCAGTATTGGTCTGTACTATAAGAGGAAATAAAGCGACGGTGGTACTTAGGGGTTTTTTGAGGTTATCTTGATGTTGGTAAAGTATAGCTTGAAACTTCCGTCTTCTTTTTGGTGCATTTCCGAAATCTTAAGACCATTGATATCTACATACTTTTCCCAGGTGGTGACCAAAGATGGTTCTTCCTGATTGGATTTTCTAAAGATCCATTCTTTAATAATATAATCGTCCCCAAAATAAAAGTCATAAGCATCACCTGGAGTGTAGCCTCCTTCATTGCCATAGACTATGGTCAATTTTTGCATAGGGTTTTTACTGATAGGGGCCGGGACATCGTTTTGGTGATCATAGGTTATGTTCTTCTTGTCCCAGACCAAGTTAAAGGGTGCCATGAGCCAATACTTGTCATTGATAAATCCTCCATTTATTTTGGTCGCCGTGCTGTCCATGTCCTGACGATTGTAGGTTACCGTGTCGTTCTGACTTATAGCCGTAATGTCGTTGGTAAGGGTATTCCAAACCCAACTGCGTTGAAAATGACTGCTGTCCCGATCAACATTGAAGGTAAAGGCTATTTCCTTTACACTTTTAAATTCGTTAAATCCATGGGCATGGGCCACCTTGTCTAAAATTGACATGTCCGGTTTTTGATTGGCTACCTCTGTTTTTTTATCCGTTTTACAAGCTAACAGGATTAAAGAGAGGCCTAAAATGATTGGTAGTGCTTTTTTCATTTTTGGTTTTTATCAAAGATAATAGGTTTTTGCTATAATCCAGTAAAATCTTGTAGTACATGGGTGGAGTCAAGGGTAAAGTTGTGCATCCTTAGGGAATTAGCCTTCCTTTAGTAGGTAATCGGTTCACGGTGCTGCTATCTTTTTCCATTAAATTTTATGAATTAAAGAGATGCCGATCCTATTTGATAAAAGGAATGTAGGGCTATATAATTTAGCTGTAGTAATTCCCAATAAATTCATTATTTTTGATAACTCAATAAGAAATCGAAAAATGGGTTCAAAAAAAGGAAAGATACAAGAGGCAATTGATGAAAAGTTACTGGACGAAAGGAAAGTGTTTTTATGGGGTATGGTTGATGATGATACGGCAAAACACGTCATAGATCGTTTGTTGTATTTGGATATGCAAAACAATAAGGAAATTCAATTGTACATAAATAGTCCGGGAGGATATGTAACTTCTGGTTTCGCCATGTACGATACCATAAAGGCATTAAAGAGTCCAGTTTCTACAATATGTACCGGTTTGGCAGCATCCATGGGGTCTATTTTGCTTTCCGTTGGGGAAAAAGGGAGACGCTTTATTCAGCCACACGCACAGGTAATGATCCATCAGCCTAGTGGAGGAGCTAGGGGACAGGCCTCCAATATTGAGATTCAAGCAAAGGAAATCATAAAAACACGGGAGTTGAGTGCGAAATTATTGGCCGAGAATTGTGGTCAGGATTTTGAGAAGGTGATGAAGGATTTTGATAGGGATTATTGGATGAACGCAGAAGAGTCCATTGCCTATGGCATTGTAGACGGAATTTTGGAATAGCTGGCCTTGCACTGTTAAAACAAGTTTCTAATCTTTTTATTTTTTAAAGGGATGCTCATAATGGTCTTGGGTTGCGGGGTAATAGTAGATGAAATATAAAAGAGAAAGGGCCTTCACAATCTCAATGTGAAGGCCCTTTTTATATATGGACGCCTAAGCGGTATGTTATATATACGTTAGAAACGGGGCTTTTGGATTTTGGCAATCTATTTTTTTTTATGGTGGAAGCTAGGGTTCAAGTGGCCAAAAACCCCATGCATGGAAACTTTTTCCTCTGGTTAATCGGTAAATAGATATGCTCTAATAGACCTACAGAAAATATATGCCAATTGTGATGTTTTATCATCAATTTATTCAAGTTACTTTATTTTACTACATTTAGTCTTTTAACAATTAGTTTTCCTCTATTAATATCAATATGATTCAGACGCCCAAAAACATTGCTATAATCGGCTCAGGGCTGGTTGGTTCCTTATTAGCAATCTATCTAAAAAAGTTGGGACACCAAATAACGGTTTACGATCGAAGGCCGGATATAAGAAATGTTCAATTTTCCGGGAGATCCATTAACCTGGCCATGAGTGATAGGGGCTGGACCGCCCTGCGAGAGGTGGGTATAGAGGAAGAAGTTAAGAAAATAGCCATTCCGTTGGACAAACGTGCTATCCACTTGGCGGGAGAACCGGAATATTACCAAAAATACGGCAAGGAGGGCGAGGCCATTTGGTCTATTTCCAGAGGGATTCTAAATCGTAAAATGATAGATCTGGCAGAGGCGGAGGGAGCTAACTTCCATTTTGAAGAAAAGGTTTGGGATGTGAGCCTTCCGGAAGGAAAGATCTACACAGGTACTACCGAAAAAGGAGAATGGAAGGAATACGACTATGATATTGTTTTTGGATGTGATGGAGCTTTTTCCCGGGTGAGGCATAAAATGCAGAGAAGGAGTAGGTTTAATTATCATCAGGAGTTTATAGACGTAGGCTATAAAGAGCTTACCATACCGGCCAATGAGGATGGCACCCATAAGTTGGACATGCATTCATTTCACATTTGGCCACGGGGCAAGTTTATGTTTATAGCCATGCCCAATATGGACGGAAGTTTTACATGTACCCTCTTTCTGCCATTTGAAGGGGAAGTCTCCTTTGAGAAATTAAATACCAAGGATGAGACCAAAAAATTTTTTAATACCTATTTCCCCGATGTTACTCCCGTTATAGAAGACCTTACCACGGATTTCTTTAAGAATCCAACCAGTGCTTTGGTTACCATAAAATGTTATCCTTGGACCTACTGGGACAAGGTTGCCTTGGTTGGAGATTCTGCCCATGCCATAGTACCGTTTTACGGACAGGGTATGAATGCAGGATTTGAGGATATTTTTGCCCTTAAGGAAATTATAGGGCGATTCGGAGATGACTGGGAGGAGATTTTTAAGGCCTACCAATTAGAGCGCAAACCCAATGCCGATGCTATAGCGGAGCTGAGCTATAAGAACTTTGTGGAGATGAGCACTATGACGGCAGACCCTATGTTTATATTACAGAAAAAGATAGAAAAACGTTTTGCAAAAAAATATCCTAAAAAATGGATTCCTGCCTATTCCCGGGTAACGTTTTCCAATCAGCCGTATGCAGAAGCCTTGGCCAATGGCAATGCCCAGGAAGAGATTATGAAAGAAATAATGAAAATGCCCAATATAGAAGAGATTTGGGATACGGATGCCGTGGATAAGAAAATCCTGGCGCTTTTAAAATAAAGAATATAGTAACAAAAAAAGCCATCCGATCTGGATGGCTTTTTATTTTGTCTTAATGATAAACTATAATTTAGAAAAAAGCTGTTGCATTTTTTCCTGTTCTTCTTCAGCTAAAACTGGATCTACCAATATTCTACCACTGTGCTCATCACTGATAATTTTCTTACGAGAGGCAATCTCTACCTGCACCTGTGGAGGTATGGTAAAGAAAGAACCACCGGAGGCACCTCTTTCAATAGGAACTACGGCCAAGCCGTTCTTTACATTATTGCGTATTCTCTTGTAGGCCTTAACCAATCGTTCCTCAATTTGGGTTTGGTATTCTTCCGATTTTTTCAAAAGAGCCTGCTCTTCCTTCTCGGTCTCGGCCAATATGGCGTTCAATTCCCCTTTTTTGTGCTTAAGGTGGGCCTCCCTTTCACTTAAGCGTTCTTTGGTACCCGCAATAACTTCTTTCTTCTGCTCTATTTGGGCTTTGAATTCCTTAATATTTTTTTCTGCCAATTGAATTTCAAGCTCCTGAAATTCCACTTCCTTGGTCAAAGAATTAAATTCCCTACTGTTGCGAACGTTCTTTTGTTGCTCGGAATATTTCTTGATCAAGGTTTTGGCCTCATCAATAAGATTTTTCTTGGCACCTATTTCGTAGTTGATTGTTTCAACGTCGGTCTTTAGCTTGTCCATTCTAGTTTTTAGGCCAAGAACCTCGTCTTCTAAATCTTCTACTTCTAGAGGAAGTTCTCCTCTAACATTTCTTATCTCATCAACT
>CAXAVP010000123.1:0-12635 GCA_963972175.1 uncultured Arenibacter sp. | reverse complement strand
TGCCAACGGAAAAAGAAAACGGGTTATATTGGACATTGTGGAAGGGAAGAGCGTAGGTACCATGATTACGGTGTAAAACGCAGAACAAAAAAAGAAACGAATGAAGTTATTAAATACAGAAATAAAAAATAAAGTACTGCAATCCATGATGCGCATTTTGGATAGCAGAAAGGCTGAGATTATTGCAGCAAATAAGAAGGACCTCGACCTTTTTGATAAAGAGGATCGTGCCATGTATGACCGACTCATAGTGGATGAAAAAAAGGTAGACGGGATGATAGCCTCTATCCAAGAGGTTATGGTGCAAGAAGACCCTGTGGGCAAGATAAAGTCTAACAAGGCTTTGGAAAATGGGCTTAAAATTGAAAATAAAACAGCTCCATTTGGTACCATAATGATCATTTATGAATCTAGACCGGATGTAACCATAGAAGCAGCCGTTTTGGCCTTCAAGGCCAATAACAAGATATTGTTAAAAGGAGGTAAGGAAGCCATACACAGCAACCTTGTCTTGGAATCTTGCTGGCATCAGGCCCTAGAGGAAAATGATCTGGATAGTAGTTGGATCAAGCTTATGCATATGAATAGGCAGGAAACACAGGAATTTTTGAGAAATCCAACAGAAAAATTGGACCTGATCGTACCGCGAGGTGGGGAACGCCTCATCGCCTTTGTTAAGGAACATGCCAAATGTGCCGTTTTGGTCAGTGGTCGTGGGAATAATTTCCTATATGTTGCCAAAGATGCGGATTGGGCACAGAGTCTAGAAGTTATTCTTAATGCCAAGACCGATAAAATATCGGCTTGTAACGCATTGGATAAAATTTTGGTAGATGTTAATATAGCCGACTATCCGGCCAAGTTGAAGGAACTGCAAAGTATCCTTGAGGACAAGGGGGTCTCTGTTTTGGTAGACAACAAGGTTGCCAAAGTGTTGACGAATTGCCCAGTCATTGAAGACGATGCCATCTGGTATGAAGAGTTTCTTGCCATGAAGTGCGTTGTAGGTGCTGCAGAGGACCTAAATGACGCCGTACAAAAGATAAATACCTATTCCGGGGGGCATTCGGCCACCATCATGACCCGTAACAACGAGTTGGCTTTGGAATTTATGGACCAGGTAGATAGTGCCGCTGTGTACCATAATGCCTCCACCCGTTTTACAGACGGAGGACAAATGGGCGTTGGTGCCGAGCTGGCCATTAGTACGGACAAGTTACACCATAGAGGGCCATTGGGCTTGGAACAATTGGTGACCAATAAATATTACGTATTCGGAGAAGGACAGGTGAGGGTATAAAAAATTCATAACCGTCCTTGGCCAAGGCTAGGAGTATCAAACGGCTGTACCATAATTAATTTGGTGCAGCCGTTTTTATTTTTTTGCTTCGAAATAGCTTGGGGGAAGGAGTAATAAATGACTAATATGAGAGCTATTCAAAAAAACAATGCCTATTCTCACCAGCCGAGAAGACTAGGTAAAATAGACATTGTTTAAAATTGATTAAATAGGGTGTTCCTTATTCCGTAGATAGCGAATAGGGGAAATCTGCCGTATTGGTCCCCCTATTTTTATTGGGGGTTTGTGTCATCTCAAAATGTAAATCCGCACCTTTCATCAACTCCTGATGGCTTAACCAATTTTTGGAATAAGGTTTGCCGTTTACCTTTAGCTCATGTACATATTTATTGGTATCACTGTTATTGGGTGCGTTAATTACTATTTCTTTGCCATTTTCCAGGCTTAGGGTCGTTTTTTGAAATAAGGGTGCACCTAGAACATATTGATCCGTTCCCGGGCAAACAGGGTAGAATCCCATGGCCGAAAATACATACCAGGCAGAAGTTTGTCCGTTATCCTCATCACCACAATATCCGTCTGGGGCGGGAGTATACATGCGATTCATGGTTTCCCTGACCCAATATTGTGTTTTCCAAGGTTGTCCGGCATAGTTGTAGAGGTAAGGCATATGTTGTATGGGTTGGTTGCCATGGGCGTATTGTCCCATATTGGCCACCTGCATTTCACGTATTTCGTGGATTATAAAGCCGTAATAACTCTCGTCAAAAATTGGGGGAAGGGAAAAGACCTCGTCCAATTTGGCGGCAAAGGCCTCATGGCCGCCCATAAGATCGGCAAGTCCCTCTATATCGTGAAAAACAGACCATGTATAGTGCCAGCTGTTTCCTTCTGTAAAGGCATCTCCCCATTTAAAGGGGTTAAATGGTGCCATAAATTCCCCATTTTCATTTTTCCCGCGCATTAATTTGGTTTCCGGGTCAAATAGATTTTTGTAATTGAGACTTCTTTTTTTGTATAATTTGATTTCCTTTTTTGGTTTGTTCAAGGCCTTTGCAAGTTGATATATGGTAAAATCATCATAGGCGTATTCCAAGGTTCTAGCGGCATTTTCATTGATGCCCACATCATAGGGCACATAACCCAATTTGTTGTAGTAATTGGCACCTGCCCTGCCTACGGCTGTCAACGGCCCTGCATTGTTGGCACCGTGGATGAGCGCCTCATATAAGGTCTCTATGTCGTATTGATGGTTTTGGCCACTTTTTAGATGGGCATCTGCCACCACCGAGGCAGAATTGTTGCCTACCATAACATTTCGCAACCCTGGACTTCCCCATTCCGGTAGCCAACCACCTTCTTTATAGGCATTGGCCAGTCCTTCTTGTATTTGGGCATTGAGTTCGGGGTACATAAGGTTAAGGAATGGGAACAAAGCCCTAAAAGTATCCCAAAAACCAGTATCGGTAAACATATATCCAGGTAGTACCTCCCCATTATAGGGGCTATAGTGCAGTACATTCCCATCTATGTCGTATTCAAAGAACTTTCGGGGAAACAAGAGCGAGCGGTAGAGGCAGGAGTAAAAGGTCCTGAATTGATCTACGGTTCCCCCCTCAATTTTTATTCTGCCTAATTCCCGGTTCCAAGCATCACGTCCCTTATCTTTTACAGTATCAAAACTATCCGTGCCCAGTTCTTTTAAATTTAGTTCCGCCTGTGCTATACTGATGAAGGAAGAAGCTACTTTGGCCGTGACCACCTCGCCTTTTTTTGTGCTAAAACTTACAATGGCCCCGGTATGATCCGATTTTATTTCCTCTTTATGGATAAGTTGTTTCCCGTCAAAGAGATTGGAAGCTTCAAAGTCCTTGTCGAAAATCATGACAAAATAATTTTTAAAATTATCGGGGACCCCACCACTGTTCTTGGTGGTGTAGCCTATGATCTTTCGTTCTTCCGGGATTATTTTAACGTAGGAACCGTTGTCCAAGGCATCCAGTACCACATGGGCACTATCACTCTCGGGAAAAGTAAAACGAAACATGGCCGCTCTCTCTGTGGGGGCAATTTCAGTGGTAATGTCGTGATCGGCTAGGTAAACACTGTAATAATAGGGTTTTACTACCTCGGATTTGTGGCTAAACCAACTGGCCCTTTCGTCTTCATTGAAGCGCAATTTGCCAGTGATGGGCATTATGGCAAATTGTCCATAATCGTTCATCCATGGTGAGGGTTGGTGTGTTTGCTTAAACCCTCTTAGTTTATCGGCTGCATAGGTATAGGCCCAACCATCTCCCATTTTCCCAGTTTGTGGTGTCCAGAAATTCATGCCCCAAGGCATGGCTATAGCTGGATAGGTGTTGCCATTGCTCATACTGGGTTTGGAATCGGTCCCCATTAAGGGGCTCACATAGTCTACTGCTTCCTGACTGCTCATGGCCCAGCTAATAAGAAGAAATACTGCTAAAATTTGATTTCGCTTGTTGATAGTTTTAATCATGTTGAGTTAATTGTGATCAATTTGGCGTAGAAATACGCCTCATTTTTCGCGTTTTGTTAGTTTGAGTTTTGTGGTGCAAAATTAACGCATTTGACCTAAGGGCTAAAATTAAGGTTAGAAATTCTATCAAAAAGAAAAGCAGGGACCAAGGTGATGAATTTGGTTAACATTGAAGTATGCCTACAATTTTGTACCTTATCTTTGAAGGATATTGGTGCAGTACCAACCGGTCCAAAGGTATGGATGGCATCATCTAAAGTAAGGACGGACTAATAAAAGACTAAGGCACATATGGAAAGGAATGAATTATATCCTATTTTTTTAAAGGTTTCACAGCTAAATATTCTTATTGTGGGCGGAGGAAACGTTGGTTTGGAAAAGCTGACATTTATGCTAAAATCCAGTCCCCGTGCACAGGTAGAGATGGTTGCTCCGGAATTTTTGGAGGAGACCATGGCGCTGGCCAAAAAACATAATGTGAAAATTACTAGGGACAGCTATAATAAGTCTTACCTGCAAGGGCGTCACATGGTAATTGCCACCACGGACCAGGTCAGCGTCAATGAACAGGTCTATTACGATTGTCGTGAGCAACAAATTCTCGTCAATGTTGCCGACAATCCTCCCTTTTGCGATTTTTATATGGGCGGCATTGTTACCAAGGGTAATGTAAAAGTAGCCATTTCCACCAATGGAAAATCGCCCACCACCGCCAAACGCCTAAGACAATTTTTTGAGGACGTAATTCCAGAGAATATAGATGATCTGGTACAAAACTTAAACGAGTTCCGAAAGACCATAAAAGGCGATTTTGAGGAGAAAGTAGAAACACTGAACGAGTTTACAAAGGGATTGGTGGGCAAGAAAAAGGAATAACTTATTGGTGCTTCAAATGGCTTTGGACAGCGATTCTAGATCAAGGCGCATACAAGCACCGCATTATTTTTACGAAAACCTTTTCGAACGGCGCCAAATCATTTCTTTTCTGTTTTTAAATAACTGATTTTTAGTTTATTATGTGTTTTTGATGGCCTTTCATTATTAGGGACTATGCCATTCCTTAATTTTGGTATGGAACTTATATTTCGGTCTGTCATTGGTATTTTAATATATTTGATTGGATCTTCCAAGATTTATAAATTGGAAATATATCCTGTATAAAATTGAGATATATGTATTATTTGGGATTGGATATTGGTAGCTCGTCAATAAAAGTTGCCTTGGTAGAAGTGGCTAACGGAAAAAGTCTAGGGGTAGTGCAAGAGCCGGAAACGGAAATGGAAATGCTGGCCGTAAAAAATGGTTGGGCAGAGCAGGACCCCAAGGATTGGTGGAAACATGTCTGCAATGGAATAAAAAATATTAAAGAGGAATTTAATGTAGATGCATCCCAAATTGTGGGGATAGGTATTGCCTATCAGATGCATGGCCTTGTCCTATTGGATAAGGCAGGGGAGCCCGTAAGGAAGTCTATTATCTGGTGCGATAGTAGGGCTGTAGAAATAGGAAACGAGGCTTATTACGCTATTGGTGAGGAAGAGTGCAAGTCCCATTTGCTAAATTCACCTGCCAATTTTACGGCTTCAAAATTAAAATGGGTCAAGGAGAACGAACCAGAGGTGTATCAGAACGCAAAGACCATGATGCTTCCGGGAGACTATGTAGCCTATCGTTTTTCCCAGGTGATGAATACCACCATATCTGGCTTGTCTGAGGGTATCCTTTGGGATTTTAAACAGGATTCGGTTGCGGATATACTTTTGGGCCATTACGGAATTTCCAAGTCTTTTATTCCTGATCTAGTGGCAACATTTGGCCTACAGTCGAAGGTTGAGGCCCAGGGAGCAAAAGAAAGTGGCTTGGCCGTGGGCACCCCTATATTTTATAGGGCAGGGGATCAGCCCAACAATGCCCTGGCACTTAATGTTTTTAATCCTGGGGAAGTGGCCGCTACCGGAGGTACTTCCGGTGTGGTGTATGCGGTAACCAAAACCTTATCGGGCAAGGAGAGTACCAGGGTAAATAATTTTGCACATGTCAACTACACCAAGCAAACTCCAAGAATTGGAAAATTGTTAAATATAAATGGAGCGGGAATCCAGTATAGGTGGCTGTTGAACAATTTAGACGTTGGATCCTACGAGGAAATGAACAAATTGGCTTCCAAAATTCCCGTTGGCTCCGATGGTGTGTGCCTAATTCCTTTTGGTAATGGGGCTGAAAGAATGTTGAACAATAAGGATATCGGGACCAGATTGGTAAATGTAAATCTAAACAACCATAACAAGGCACATATATGTAGGGCGGCCTTGGAAGGGATCGCTTTTTCCTTTGTATATGGGATGGAAATACTAAAATCGGATGGTATAGACATTGATGTTATGCGCGCTGGAAATGATAACCTCTTTAGGTCCGATATTTTCGCCAATACCATTGCTACCCTTATGTCCCAAGAGATTGAAATTTATAATACCACAGGGGCTATTGGGGCCGCTCGCGCCGCTGGAATATTTGAGGGCGGTTTTGAAAAATTTGGCGCATATATAACCAACAATGATCATGTGAAGACATTTAAGCCCTTGGGGGATAAAGAAAGCTATCTAAGGGCATATGATATGTGGAAAAAAGAATTGGAACTAACTATAAATTAAACATAATAAACAAATGGCTTTAATAGGTAACAAAGAATACTTCAAAGGTATTGGGGAAATTAAGTTTGAGGGAAAGGAATCGGATAACCCTCTAGCATTTAAATATTATAATCCAGATCAGGTGGTGGCCGGAAAAACAATGCGGGAGCATTTTAAGTTTGCCATTGCTTACTGGCATACTTTCTGCGGGCAGGGATCGGATCCTTTTGGGCCAGGTACTCAAAATTTTGAGTGGGACCAGGCCTCGGACCCAATCCAGGCGGCCAAGGATAAAGCCGATGCGGCTTTTGAATTTATCAGCAAAATGGGCTTTGATTATTTTTGCTTTCACGATTTTGATCTGGTACAGGAAGCTGGTTCTTTTGCCGAATCGGAAAAGCGCCTGGCTACAATAACCGACTACATAAAGGAAAAGAAGGCCCAATCTGGTATCAAGCTACTTTGGGGAACGGCCAATTGCTTCTCCAATCCGCGATATATGAATGGTGCGGCTACCAATCCTGATTTTGATGTGTTGGCCCGTGCAGGAGGTCAGATAAAATTGGCCTTGGATGCCACTATGGCCCTAGATGGCGAGAACTATGTTTTCTGGGGAGGAAGGGAAGGCTATATGTCCCTGTTGAATACCGATATGGGTAGGGAATTGGATCATATGGCTCAATTTTTGGCCACGGCCCGGGATTACGCTAGGAAACAAGGGTTTAAAGGGACATTCTTTATAGAGCCCAAACCCATGGAGCCCACAAAGCACCAGTATGATTTTGATACGGCAACGGCCATTGGGTTTTTACGTGAATATGGTCTGGAAAAGGATTTTAAAATTAATATAGAAGTAAATCACGCTACCTTGGCACAGCACACTTTTCAACATGAGTTGGCGGTAGCTGCCAAGGCGGGTATGCTGGGTAGTATTGATGCCAATAGGGGGGATTATCAAAATGGATGGGATACAGACCAGTTTCCAAATAACATCCAAGAGACCACCGAAGCCATGTTGGTATTCCTAAAGGCTGGCGGACTCCAAGGAGGAGGCGTGAATTTTGACGCCAAGATTAGAAGGAACTCTACCGATTTGGAAGATGTTTTCCATGCCCATATTGGAGGTGCCGATACCTTTGCCAGAGCCTTGCTAACGGCAGACAAGATTATATCGTCCTCTGCCTATGAGAAAATGGTACAGGAGAGATATAGTTCTTTTGACTCCGGTAGAGGGAAGGACTTTGAGAACGGTAAACTCAATTTGGAGGATCTGTATAAAATAGCCCAGGAAAACGGGGAGTTGAAACTTCAGAGCGGGAAACAGGAGCTGTTCGAAAATATCATCAATCAATATATTTAGTGCTCATAAAATGACCGTGATGGTATCATAGCACAAAAAATATTTTTAACTTACGGACTTCTATTGTTAGAGGGCCAAAGGATTTTGCCAGCAGGCCATATCCCTGTCCAAAAAGGAACAGGAATGTGGCCTGCTTTGTGCTGTCCGTTAAGCTGCTGCCTATAATTGGGTAAAATAGATATCAATGAAGAAAATAACCTTAAAAGAGATTGCCCAGCACTTTAGTGTTTCCGTATCCACCGTATCCAAGGCTATCAACGATAGCCATGAGATAAGTGAGGAGCTAAAGATCAAAATTCAGAAGTTCGCCAAAGAGAACAAATATAGGCCCAATAAGGTTGCCTTAAGCCTGTTGCAAAGAAAGACCAAAACCATTGGGGTAGTAGTTCCCAATATCTTAAATTATTTTTTTACCCAGGTGTTTTCCGGGATAGAGAAAATAGCCAATGAACACGGCTATAACCTGCTTAGCTGTATTAGTGATGAATCTTATGATAAGGAGGTGGCAACGCTTGAATTTTTAGGCGGGGGAACCGTGGACGGGCTCATAGTATCCATGGCGGAGGAAACCCAGTTTAAAAGGGAGCTGGGGCATTTTCAACATATATTGGACGAACAGGTATCGTTGGTCATGTTCGATAGGGTTGCGGATGATATTTTGTGTGATAAGGTTATTGTGGACGATTTTGAGGCTGGATATAAAACTACAAAGTATTTGCTTAACTTAGGGTGCAAGACCGTTGCAGTGGTCACCGGTATAGATCATAGCAGTGTAGGGGGGCTAAGGGTGGAAGGTTATAAAAAGGCCCTGGAAGAGGCTAGTATTCCCTATGACGATAAATTAATACTTAGAATAGGGAAGAATGATGACCTGGAAATCCTTATAACTTTTCTGTTGAACTATAATTCTGTGGACGGTATTATGGCCTTGGATGAAATTACGGCCGTTGAAGTTCTAAAACTAATAAAAGCAAGGGGGTATAGGGTGCCCGAAGATATTTCGGTGGTTGGCTTTACCAATGGCACCTTATCGCGCTATGTTACACCCGCCCTCACGGCAGTGAGTCAGCACGGTACCTATATTGGTGAAACGGCGGCGAAAATACTTATAGATAGAATTGAGGGAAGAGCTCCACAAGACTGTACTACCAAAGTTATTAAGACAAGCTTAATAGTGCGGGATTCCACCAAAAGGGTCTAGACAGCCCTGTCGCTGCTTAAGCAACAGGGGTGAGCCTATCTTGTACAAGGGCGGTCATATAATCTACTTCCTGCAGCGCTTTCTTGGTAAAATCAAATAAGCTAAGGCAGCGGTCCAAGTTTTGATTTTCGTAAGATACCTTGTAATATATATTGTTGTTCAGGTAGTCCGTCAAAGCCCTTAACCCATGAATAAAAGGCATAAATACAGCACCCCAGGCTAAAAGATCTATTTCATCTTTGGTCAAAAAGGCACCATTGCTTTCCAGACCATCAACAAAGGCCTCGAACAAAGGCTTTTCAAAAGTGATCTTTTTGTGGTCCTGCTCGTCTTCAGCGGCAGTATTGGCCACTGTTCTAATGGCATCCCCAAAATCAAAATAGAAATACCCCTTCATTATAGTGTCCAAGTCTATTAGGCAAAGTGCTTTGCTGTTTTCTTTGGAGAAAAGGATATTGTTTAATTTGGTATCGTTATGACAAACCCGCACCGGCAATTCTGCATTGTTGAGTATTTTTAGTCTCTCCAGGGTATCCTTGGCAAAATTGATGGCCGTTTTGGAGGTTGCCAATTTTTCTTTTGAAGCCGATGTAAGGGATTCCTCAAATTGATTTTTCCGAAGGGACAAATCGTGAAATTGCGGTATGGTATCTACATAGTTCTCCAAGGAGGCATTTGCCAACAGTTGATGAAATTTTCCCACTACCTTTCCGGCTTGGAATGCCATACCCGTATCTTTGGCATTGTCATAGGCAGTAGTGTTGTTAATGTAGGTCATTAAACGCCAATAGCCATTGCCATCCAGTTTGTAATAGGGCTTGTTCGCATTGGTTTTTAATAGCTCTATAGGCGTGTATTCCGGGTCTTGCAAATACTCAAAGGCATTCTCAATATTGCCCATTAAACCTTCCACGTCCATGAATACGTTGTGGTTTATGCGCTGAAGAATATACAAAGGTGTGGTATTGTCCAATACCAAGTAGGTATCGTTGATATAACCTTGATTAATTCCTTGGAATTGATATGACTTCTTATCTATTTGAAAGTTTTGCAGTAGGGCATTGAGCTCAACGTTTTTATTTTCGGTCATAAACAAGCAGTTCTATTCATTATCCCATAGTGGGGAGCGGTATTCACCATTATCGGTCATGCGCTGTAGTTCTGACACGGCCATTTCCTTGTCACTGGCATAGGTTACCCCAAACCACTGGCTTTCGGAAGGTATAACATCCACGTCTATTAAATTTTTATCAACCATTTTCTTAATGGCAAAAGGGAGGTATATTTCACCTTTGGGGATATTGTTTTCGTCACTTATAAATTCCTTAAGGTATTCAGTAATAAACGGGAAGATGGTAGGTTGGCAGACCCAGAAATTCATGCTCACCAATTCCTCACCACTAAATTCCGTGCCCGAATCCAAATCGGTAATTGTGTCTGCTTGCTTCTCTATCTTCGTATGCTCGTTAATAGAGGTCAATTTTCCATTTTCGGACTTACATACCCCCCTGGAAACGGAACCGTGTTCGGATAAGGTGTTTTTTAGGGTGTAGGCAATGAGTCCAAATGTAGGCTGATCCCCATTGTTTTTAATAAAATTAGCAGCGCTTTTAAAAGCACTCTTGCCGTAATAATCGTCGGCATTAATAATGGCAAAAGCGTTCTTGATTACGTTTCTGGCAGTCCAAACAGCATGTGCAGTACCCCATGGTTTTACTCTTTCCCCCTTAAAGCTTACACCCTCTGGAAGGTCGTTTATCTCTTGGGCCAAAACGTCCAATTTAACGTTTTTAGGCAATCTGCTGGCTAAGTGTTCCTTTAAATAATCTACATTGTCCTTCTTGGTAATGGCAACAATATGGTCAAAACCATTATTGAGGGCGTCGTAAAGTCCAAATTCCATTAGAAACTCCTCTTTAGGACCCAAATCATCAAATTGTTTAAGCTTTCCATATCGGCTTCCGCTTCCGGCTGCCATTAAAAGTAATGTCATAATCGGTAGTTTTTAGGTTTACAAAAATATAGTTTTTATGATAAAAGCATTGGTATAAGGGGTTATTTAATTTTAAAGTTTATTTGGGTACTATTTTTTGCGGGATAGACAGCTTTATTCTAAAGTTAAACTGTAGATCTTACCAGGAAATTTATGGTGTAATAGACACCTAATGGATAGGGGGTATTTAAAACCTGACATGTGTCATATTTTAGGAGGGTGCACCATGGTATTTTTGTGGCAATCTAAAATTTATTCTTTTATGACCAACTTGGTTCAGAAATATAACATTCCAGGCCCTAGATATACCAGTTATCCTACAGTTCCCTATTGGAACTTACAAACTTTTTCGGGTAAACAATGGAAAAGCACTCTTGTAGACAGCTTTAAAGCTAGTAACGATACAGAAGGAATTAGTCTGTATATTCATTTGCCGTTTTGTGAAAGTTTGTGCACGTTCTGCGGCTGTCACAAAAGAATAACCAAAAGACACGAGGTAGAGAATCCATATATCAGCAACCTTTTACGGGAATGGAAACTTTATTGTGATTTGTTTGCTGCCAAACCTCGGGTAAGGGAGTTGCATTTGGGCGGGGGGACGCCAACTTTTTTTTCTCCGGAAAATTTAACCCGACTCATCAATGGAATTTTTAATACTGCTACTAAGGCCAAAGATTATGAGTTTAGCTTTGAAGGCCACCCCAACAACACCACAAAAGAACATTTGCAAGCGCTCTATGATGTTGGGTTTAGACGGGTTAGTTATGGGGTTCAGGATTACAACAAAAAGGTTCAGTTGGCCATTCACAGGCTACAACCCTTTGAAAATGTAAAAAATGTTACCAAATGGGCACGGGAGATAGGATATAACTCGGTAGGTCATGATATTATTTTTGGACTGCCTTTCCAGACTATGGAAGAGGTGTCCCAGACTATTTTAAAGACCAAGGAATTAATGCCAGACCGGCTCGCTTTTTATAGCTATGCCCATGTGCCCTGGTTAAAAGGCAATGGCCAACGAGGGTATAAGGATTCTGATTTGCCTACGGCAGCGGAAAAACGAAGACAATATGAGATGGGTAAGGAACTTTTGAAGGAAGTAGGATATTCGGAAATAGGAATGGATCATTTTTCGCTTAAAACGGATTCACTTTATAAAGCCATGGAAATGGGGAGTCTACATAGGAATTTTATGGGGTATACGGCTTCCAAGACTCAGGTAATGGTAGGACTGGGAGTGTCAAGTATAGGCGATAGCTGGAATAGTTTTGCGCAGAATGTAAAAAGCTTGGAAGAGTATGCCCATTTAATAGAGAATAATATCATTCCTATCTATAGAGGACATATTCTTACGGAAGAAGATAAAATTATACGTCGACATATATTAAATTTAATGTGCCAGTTTAAGACGAGTTGGAAGGATGGGAGTGAAAGGTTTAAGGAGCTGGATGAGGTCAAGGCTAAATTATGTGAATTGGAAATGGACGGTTTGGTCCTTATAGACTCAAATGGCATTGAGGTTACCAAGAAGGGAAGGCCCTTTGTACGTAATATTTGTATGGCTTTTGATTTGTATCTGCATCGCAAAGCCCCGAATACCAGGCTCTTTTCCATGACCATTTAAGGGTGGTGCCAGTCTGATATCTTG
>CAXAVP010000122.1:0-12684 GCA_963972175.1 uncultured Arenibacter sp. | reverse complement strand
AGCAATAAAGCCGTCATAAGGGATTTTTTTGTGTAATGAATATTGTTGAATTTCATACGTTATAATTTATTAGTTATTATCGTCCATTGCTTTTGATGTCGGGGGAAATTTCCAATAAATTTCAATTGTATTTTTCTACGCGGACAAGTCTCCTTCTGCATAGGTAAAAATAAAGCTGTCAATGAACGATTCTCTTCCTAAGTTAGTGATTTTAAGTGATATAGTCTATTAAAATTTTGTTTAAATTTTTTTGGGTATTCTTCTTTTATAGAAGTTTTGAGGTTGTTGGTTTATTGATTGTAGTGTGTAAAATATTTGATGTCAGCCAGTTGGTGAGGTTAAAGGCTGTAAGGGAGGGATTGTGAAAATACGGGTCCTCAAAAAAGGGATAATCATCTTTCTAGACCCCATTAGCCTTGATTCTGCGGGAGACTAGGCCGCAGGCTTGCAGTTGAGTTTTATGTACTGTGTATACTGGTTATAGTAGACCCGTATTCTTCACTACGGATTAATGTATTATTGTACCGTGTTGAAGTTGGGCTAGTTTTGTGTTTTGCCGTCTTTGCGTCTTACCTCAAAAATATCGGTTCTTCTATCCTTTAGGTTTCTAACGCTTCCAAACTGGTTTAGTTCCCTTAGTAGATCTATGTCCAGATCAACGATCAGTATCATTTCGGTGTTGGGCGTGGCCTCTGCTTTAATGCCATTGGCGGGGAAGGCAAAATCGCAGGGGGTGAATACCATAGATTGGGCGTATTGAATGTCCATATTGTGAACTTTGGGTAAATTGCCCACACTTCCGGCAATGGCTACATAGCATTCATTCTCTATGGCCCTGGCCTGTGCACAGTTCCTGACCCTGGAAAAACCATTTTGGGTATCTGTCAAGTAGGGAACAAACAAAATATCCATTCCCTCATCGGCCAATAGTCTACTAAGTTCCGGAAATTCGGAATCGTAGCAGATTAGTACCCCTATTTTTCCGCAGTCGGTATCAAATACTTTTAATTCAGAACCTCCCTGCAGCCCCCAAACCTTGGCTTCATCAGGGGTTACGTGGAGTTTTTCGTAGCGCTCTCTGGTACCGTCCCTCTTGCAGATATACCCAACATTGTACAGGCTGCCCTCCTTTACCTCGGGCATGCTTCCCGTAATAATGTTAATATTGTAGGTAATGGCCAATTCGGAGAACCTTTGTACAATGGTTCCCGTGTGTTTGGCCAGTTCCCTTATGGCGGCCGACTCTGATAAATGATTGTTCTCTGCCATGAGCGGGGCGTTGAAGAATTCGGGAAAGAGCGCAAAATCCGATCTATAGCCCGATACGGCATCTACAAAGTATTCTGCCTGCTGCAGTACATCGTCCAAATTTTTATAAGGTCGCATCTGCCATTGAATTAGTCCAACCCGAACCACTTTTTTAATAACACTGGCCTTCTTGTTTTTCTTTTCGTAATAGATGTTGTCCCATTCCAAAAGCACCGCATAGTCGTCAGAAGCTGCGTCCCCTTCCAAGTAATTTTTTAGGATTTTACTGGGATGAAAATCGTTGGATATCTGAAAATTCAGTACGGGGTCGTTTATTTCCTTGCGCTTAACTTTTTCTATATAGGCTTTGGGAGATATACTGTCCTTGTATTTATGGTAATTTGGAATTCTGCCTCCAAAAGCAACGCCTTTTAGATTTAAACGCTCACAAAGGTCTTTTCTGTAATCGTACAGTCTTCTGCCCAGTCGCATTCCCCTAAATTCAGGTTTTATAAAAACTTCTATGCCGTAAAGCATATCGCCATCTGCTGTGTGGGTGTTGAAGGTGTAATTACCGGTTATTTTTTGGTAGGTATGGTGGTCTTCAAATTTTTGGTAATCTACTATGATAGAAAGGGCACAACCGGCTATTTGGTTGTTAACTTTAATAACCACTTGGCCCTCCGGGAATCTGGAGATTAAGTTATCTATCTGGTGCTCCCTCCAATAGGCATCAGGCATTGAGGTGTACGAGGCTATCATTGCCGTTTTAAGCTCTTGGTAGTCGTCCACGTTTAAATACAACAACTCAATATTTTCTATGTCTTCCATCTTCATGGCCATGCTGTTGGGATTAGTAGGGAGTTAATACAATACAGATGATAAATGTCAATTGTGGGTCTTGGAGGAACCAGAGATCATTTCATTTATTTCCTTCAGTTCTTCCTTGGATAGGTACCGCCATTTTCCAACGGGCACATCCAAGGATATGTTCATGATTCTGATGCGCTTAAGAGCCAATACTTCATAACCAAGGTATTCGCACATTCTTCTAATTTGACGGTTGAGTCCTTGGGTCAAGACTATTCTAAATTGATAATTGCTGATCTTCTCTATCTCGCATTTTCGTGTTACGCGATCCAAAATAGGGACCCCATTGCTCATTTTGTCAAGAAAGGTCTTGGTAATGGGCTTGTCTACTTTAACTATATATTCTTTCTGGTGCTTATTTCTGGCCCTTAGAATTTTGTTTACAATATCCCCATCATTGGTCAAAAGTATTAGGCCTTCACTAGGTTTGTCCAATCTTCCAATGGGAAAAATACGACTGGGGTAGTTAATGTAATCTATAATATTGTCTTTTTCTACCCTTGTATCTGTAGTACAAACAATACCTATAGGTTTGTTAAAAGCAATATATACGGGTTTCTCCTTGGCTTCGGAAATGAGTTCTCCGTCTACATGGACCTCGTCGTCCGCAGTGATTTTGGTGCCCATTTCGGGTACTTTTCCATTGATGGTAACCCTGCCCTGTGCTATAAGTTTGTCCGCAGCCCTTCGCGAACAATACCCCATTTCACTTAAAAATTTGTTTATACGAGTGGCATCTTTCTCTTTCATATACGCGCTCCTTTTCCCTTTCCTAAATAATGGTTTTTGGGACCGAAATATACTTAAATAAACACTAGGATGTTAAACATTGGCAGAAGATATTTCCCCTGCCATGTTTAGACCATACATAAAGCCTTGGATTTTAGGTAAAGGGAGTTATTTTTTAAGGGGATCAGCATTTTCCATATAAACTTCCTTTGCCATTTCATTGTTAAGTTTTTCAAAAAACAGTATTTCAGCATAAAATTGCCAATCAAAATTTTTTGTTTGGTTGGCCAAGTGTACATGATGATCCTGATCCAGGATATAATTATCCGGTTTGTTTAAAATACGTGTTTTGCCATATACGGCTTCCAATTCTTTTCTAATGGTGTTGAATTCGGACTCCAATTCCTTTAATTTGCCTGCCGCAGCCGTGATTTCTTCCCTATTGTCAGCCAGGTCATACTCCTTGAGGGTCAACAATACCTTTGGACTGTATTGAGCCAGTTTGTTTACTTGCTCGTATACCTGTAGGTTGTGGTCGTTTCTTAGGGCTATAGATCGGGCATGTGCTATTGCTTGGGAAATACTATCTGTACTGTTCAATATTTGACTAGCTTTCTTGAGTCGTTCCTCATGTTCCGAAGTCCAGGCACCTATATTCTCCTTGTCTGGAAAGTTGATTACGGCCTCTTCCAGAGGATTGTTTATTTTATGTAGAAAGTTGCGTTGGTTCTTCTTGAGCAGAGCATTTTTCCAAAAAGCCACCGGTTTTTCCAATTTGGTAATAAAGGCATTTTTTTCCTCGGCCATGGTATATCCATATTGTCGTTGTCTAAAGGCCGCTTTAATTTCTTCCTTACTTCGTTTGTCACCTGCCCATGAGTATTCTGCAAATGCTAAAATACCACGCATGTATAACTCAAAATGTGGGGAGTCGTCATCCCATAAGGTGAGCAGTAGCCCTTTTAGGCCGCTTTCTATGGAACTTAGGGCGAAAGATTTTATGTTTTCCATATTGCTTTCTTCCTGTGGCATCAATACCCATCTGGTCTGGCCTGCTGTGGCTCCCATAACTTCCATGCCATGGTCTGTAAACCATTTCATGGCCTTAATATTTCCTACCGCCTGTGGGGATTCGTAATTCCACCTCATATAAATGCAGTTTCTGGGGAATATGTCCAGAAATTCCAATAGCTTATGCTCATTCTCGGCCCATATCTGGTCCACTTCTTCTTCTGTCATTTCTTTTTTGAACATTGGTGCGTAAACATCGGCCTGTTTTAGTGGCATATCATCCCAGAAAATTGGGGTTTTTCCATGTTCCTCGGCAAAATTGGCTACCTTGTTCAGCCACATTAATTGAAGTTTTAATGGGGATTCTTTACTTCCTCTAGCTGTCGTATGCACCTCATCACCCCCAACATGCAAGTATTTTCCGTAAGGGAAGGCTTCCATGGCATCCAAATAAAGGTCAAACTGCACCTCATAGGTTTTTGGGTCCAAGGGATTAAATGCCCAATCACTCTCAACATTGTCCCGTAGTTCCTTGTATTCGGGGTGTTTTAGGATAAAAGAGGCGTGACCCAAACCCTGTACCAATGGGCTTATCTCTATATGGCGTTCCTTGGCATATTCACTTATTTCCTTCCATTCCTCTATACTCAGTGCATCCTCAGAGGCAATTACGGGTTGCCTCTTAAATTTTAATTTGTCTTCCACTTCCAGGATAATGCCATTAATTTTATAACTGGCCAGTTTATCCAATAACTGGTAATAATAGGACGTTTTTTCCAAATGATGTTTTACATCCAAATGTACCGACCTGTAGGATAATAATGGGTAATCCTTTATTTGGCAAAGCGGTAAGTTTACCTTTTGGTCCTTGGCATCCAAAACAATTTGTTCCAGTGTCTTGAAAGCATAGAACAATCCTACGTCATCCTTTGCGCTTATCTTAATTTCTTTGTCAGCAATGGCTAGGGAATAGCCTTCTGCCGGGGTGTCTAGCTGCTCATCTACCGCATAGGAAATGGAAATATTGCCTTTGTCAGAATTAATATCTAAAATCTCTTGGTCAATTACAGGTAGTTGGTCTTTCGCTTTGCTGTTCACCTTAAAAGTTTCATCATGGGCTATCGCACTCACTCCTGTAATACTGTACTCCTGTGGTTGCGGCAATAACTTAAAATTACCCATCTTAGGCTCTTTCTGGGAACAAGAGAAAAGAATGAAAGAGAATACTAGAAGATAAAGACCTGTAATGTTTTTCATAAAGGTTGATTTTAATTCTATGGTTTTAGTGATGTTAGTTTTGTTAATTGGCAAAAATATTGAATATTATCCACATTGGTAATGTTTTTATGAATAATCAAGGATTGAGATTTTGGAGCAACCATTACAGGGAAATGTGCTTGTTCGGACCTGAATTGGGCCTATACTCCAAATTGTACCAAATGGTGGTTAAGGTGTTTGTAAAAGAGATTGTTCCATTCTTCTTTGGAAAGGGGGCCAAAGGAATGTGATTCCTTATTGTGGAAATGCGCTTCCCCGAGTTCCTGGGTTTTTATTAAGTGGTCTGTGAGGCGCTTTTTTTCCCTTTCAAAGTCCCTTTCATCAGTTATTAAAAATGCAGGTGCAGTTCTGCTGTTTTTTTTATAGGGCTTTTCGCTGACTACTGCTTGTTTTACAAGAAGTTTGAGCATTACTTTCATTAGTCCCTTTGGTTTGGGATGTTTATAGGTATAAACCATTTCATAGGGAACGTTGCAGTGAGCCAGCATTTGGGCTACGTTCATTTTTCCCCATTGTGGGCTGCTTTTTGGGTTTAATTTGTTGATACGACCAATTAATTCAGCCACTACTTCTTCTTTAAATATATTTTTCATCATATCGTAAGATTAAAATTAGTACGGTGTAGTTGTGAAAGTCAAATGCTGTTTTGTTGTTATTGGACCATAAATAGGGCGTTCACGAAAAATAGCTTTCCATTTTCCCAAAACCCTCTGAACAGTGGGTTGTCTACCATATAAACAACCTTTCCCTTGCCGTGTTCCTCCACCCCAAAAACAAGGGTGTTTGTCACTTTTTTCTTAGCCTTGCTCCCGGCAAAACCAGAAATAGGATTGCTGTCCCTGTTTAAATATGCCACTGTTCCGGCGGCTAATTTTTCAAATGCATTAGTGCTTAATTTAAGTGTGAAATAATGGTCTCCATAACCGTATGCCAAAGGGTGGGTTGGATCTACCTTGGCTTTAAAAATAGCACCTGTTATTGCATTCTTAATGTCTTCACGCTCCGCTTCTTCGTAAGGGAGTATGTTTTTTAAACTGTCGGTTTTTATTTTCTTTTCCTTGATGCCAAAGCCATTTTCACCTTTTAATCCGTTTATGGCTCCTTCCATGGCAATTAATTTTCCTCCATTTTTTACAAAGTCTTTTAGATCGCTAAGTCTAGTTTCGCTCAGAAATTCTGTATACCAACCGTTGGGGAGGATTAGGATGTCATAGTCGCTTAAGCTTATATGATTGTAATATTCCGTGTCCAAGATGGTTACCGGATATTTTAATTGCTGTTCAAAAAAATGCCATATTTCCCCGAACTGTAACGTGTAGGTGGGCTCACCAGACAGAATGGCTATTTTGTAATCGGAAATTAAGGGGACATAGCTTGAGCCAAAATCCTTTCCCTCGTCTACAAATCCAGTGTTGGAAGCTGTTAAGCCAATCTTGTGTTTATGAGCTATGCTTGTTAAGTTGCCAATAAAATCTTTGTGGTTTTTGTTGTCCCCTTTGGTAATAATTAAGCTGCCCCTACCAAACTTTTTACCTTCAACACTGAACGGTTTCTGGGCAAAGCGTACCCGGATCTTTTCTTTGAGTAAGGCTGATAAGAAACGGGCATCTTCCATGCTGGCCCAATCGCAGACAAAGGCATAAGCCGCTTCGGAAAGTGGGCCTTGGGTTGCTTGGGGAATGCCGTCCTGGTCAATTGGATTTGCTTTTACCAAGCTTTGGGAGGCAATGGCATCCAAGCCATAGGCATAGGGTAGGGACCATGCTGTGATGTCATAGGTTAGGGAGTCCGTTAATTTGGTTTTGGGTTCCAAAAGTACTTTTACCAAGGTACTTTTGGGTTGATCTGTAGAGACAACAAGACTATTTGGCGTGGTTTTAAGGGTGCCCAATTTGCCCGAGCCATAGTGGTATCCCTTTGCCAGGCCTTCTTGTGCCCAGCCGTATTTAATGTCGTGCGCCTTTAGCAATGAGGTCAGGGCTTTTATTTTATCCTCTTGCCCATTGAGTATATAGCTTTTGTATTGGTAATCTTTCTCTTGGTAGAATTTTCTAAACTCTTTGTTTAATTTGTTGGTGTTTATGGCAGCTACTTCTATAGTAGATAGCCCGGTAGTAAGGTGATGGGCAATACGGTCGTGTAGGGTAAGGGTGTCCCCAATAATGGTCCGTACCCCCAGTCCTGCCCGTCCACTGCCACCTTGTTCATAGGTCATGCCTATACCACCGTTATAGGTTGGGTAGGTGTCGCCATAGCTCGGATACAAAAGGTCAAACACTTCTTTGGTAAAGTAAAACCAGCCGTTTTCGTCAAAGTATTTTGCATGGTTTTTTCCTATAGTGCCTTGGAATTCCCGTTGAAAATTGGTCACAACCTCATGAAAAGGTTCTGCCGCAGGCGCAAAATAATAGGGGTTGTTTACGCCTTGCTCATGAAAATCTACATGAATATGGGGTAGCCATTGGTTGTAGATTTTTATGCGTTGCCGACTCTCTATTTGAGTAAGCCAGGCCCAATCCCTGTTGAGGTCGAACATATAGTGATTGCTCCTGCCGTTTAGCCAGCCTTCGTGATGTTCCTTGCTGTTGGGGTCTATATTGTTGGGGGTATTTTTAAATTGATTGTACCAGTTAACATAGCGGTCCCTGCCGTCCGGATTAACACAGGGGTCAATAATTACAACCGTATGGTCCAAATAAGAAGATTTACTGGTTAGCAGTTCGTATATGGTTTGCATGGAGGCTTCGGTGCTTACGCTCTCATTTCCGTGAACGTTATAGCTTAGCCAAACAATGGCCTTGGTAGGGGAGCCTTTTCCAAGGGTGTTGTTAAGGTGTTCGGTTCGTATTGATTCCAGTTGGGCAATATTTTTGGCCGAGGATACATAGGCCAATACCAACGGCCTTCTCTCATTTGTTTTGCCGTATTCCACCAATTTAACCCGGTCCGGGGCATTTTTCATCAGGTGAGAGTAGTAGTCCACCACTTGGTGGTGTCTGCTAAACTCCGACCCCAATTCATAACCTAAGAATTCAGATGGGGATTTTATGGATTGGGATAACCCGATGGCGCTGGCAAGAAATGTAATGACGGGTAAAAATATTTTCATGGAACTGGAATCTTAGGTTTTAATCAAATCTAAGGAATATTGACGATATAATTGGGATGATAAAAATTGCATCGCTGAATTTCAGCATTCTGTATCCCATAAAAATATCTGAACAATGGAGAATTAAACTTCTTAACGTATTTTTGGGATTAGAAAAAGGGGATAATTTTATCTTTACGCCCCTATTACCAATATTGTATGGAAGTCGAAAGCATACCCTTTAAAAGTACCGGTTATTTTTCTGATTTAATATGTGACTATCTGGAGGGCAAGGAATCCCTGCAACCTTTTTATGAAAGGCTTCCGGGTATACAACGGTTTAAAGAGCAGATAGCGGTTAAGCAAAGTTTTCCAGCTGCCCATAGAAAGGCTTTGTACACAGTGCTTGGGGATCAGTATAAGGACATTCAGATGTCCAGGGATACAAAAGTAAATATTTCACTACTGCAGGAACCCTCTACTTTTACCGTGGTAACGGGGCATCAATTAAATCTATTTACCGGCCCCTTATACTTTTTGTACAAAATTATATCAACCATTAATCTAACCAAGCAGCTTAAGCTTTCCAATCCGGAAAGTAATTTTGTTCCCATATATTGGATGGCGACGGAGGATCACGATTTTCATGAGATAAATTATTTTAACTACAAGGGTAAAAAACTGCAATGGAACAAGAAGGTTTCTGGGGCAGTAGGCCCTTTGTCTACAGAGGGTTTGGAGGCTATATATGAGGCTTTTTCCAATGAAATGGGGAATAGCGTAAATGCCAATCGATTAAGGGAATTGTTTAAAAGAGCTTATCTGGAACATGATACTCTTACAGAGGCTACAAGGTATTTGGCCAACGAATTATTTGGGGAATACGGCTTGGTGATATTGGATGGGAACGATCGCGAGTTAAAGCAGTTACTGGTCCCTTATGTAGAAAAAGATTTGTTGGAAAAAAAATCCTTTAAAAAAGTTTCCTCTACTATTGATCAGCTTCAAGCCATACCTGAAAACTATGGTATTCAAGTGAATCCCAGGGAAATAAATTATTTTTATGTGATAGATGGGGTCCGTGAACGTCTCATAGAGCGGGATGGTATGTTTTATGTAAACGATACCAATATATCCTTTAGCAAGGAGTCCATACTGGATGAATTGAAAAATTATCCGGAACGATTTTCTCCCAATGTGGTGACTAGGCCATTATATCAGGAAGTTATTCTGCCCAACTTGTGCTATATAGGAGGTGGTGGCGAATTGGCCTATTGGTTGCAATTAAAGGAAATGTTTGTGGCAATGAAAGTGCCGTTTCCAGTTCTGTTATTGCGTAATTCGGCCTTGGTGATAACGGCTAAACAGAAGGAGAAACTACAGAAAATGAATATTGGGTTATCCGATCTTTTTTTGAAACAAAGTAGTTTTATTAATAAAAAGATTCGGGAGATTTCCAATATCGATATAGATTTGTCTGCACAAAGAAAGTGTTTAACAGATCAGTTCAAGGATTTGTACGAGTTGGCATCCCAAACGGATGCATCATTTTTAGGGGCTGTAAAAGCTCAGGAGGTTAAGCAGTTAAAAGGCTTGGATAAGTTGGAAAAAAGACTGTTGAAAGCCCAGAAAAGAAAGCTTCGGGATCAAGTGTCCAGAATGACCGATATTCAGAACCAGCTTTTTCCCGGTCAATCCCTGCAAGAGCGCAACCTTAATTTTTCCGAACTTTATTTGGAGTACGGGCAGCAATTGATTCCAGATTTAATGAAGGCCCTAAAGCCGCTCTCTGGAGAATTTACCATTGTGGAAATGGAATAACTCCCGTTTCGCCCTTAACTTGGTGGGGAGTCCTTGAATATTTTCAAACCTTATTTTTAATAGCTAAAAACAGATCCTATGTCCATGCATAAAGTAGATTTTGATATGGTAGAAATGACCTTGGATGTCATGAAATATGCCATTGGGCGTATTACCCATCCGGCGCCGGAATTGGGTAAGCCCAAGAAAGAGGAAGAGTTAAAAGCCTTGGTGGGAAATACGGTAACTCCTGAAGGTATAGGAGGGGAAAAGGCCTTTCAGCTTTTTAAGGATGTGCTTATAAAAGCTACGGTTCCTATTGATCATCCGCGGCATTTGGCCTTTGTTCCAGCTTCTCCTACGAGAGCAGCTGTAATGTTCGATTTGGTAACCTCGGCCTCCAGCATTCACGGAGCGTATTGGATGGAAGGTGCCGGTGGCATTTTCTGTGAGAATGAGGCCATGAAATGGTTGGTGTCTCTAACAGGGATGCCCTCCGGTTCTTTTGGGGTCTTTACAAGCGGTGGGACGGCAGCCAATTTATCGGCCATGGTTACGGCACGGGAAAATTGGCGCAAGGATCCTGTGAATGAAAATAAAAAAGGATTGATAATTACTTCCTCGGGAGCTCATTCATCGGTAAAGTCAATGGCCAAGGTGATAGATTGTGATGTGCTGTTGGTGGAGACCGAAGATCGCCTAACGGCTGCGGATCTAAAGAATAAAATTGATGTCTTGAGCAAGCAGGAAAGAGATAGACTGTTTGCTGTTGTAGCAACCGGGGGCACCACCAATGCGGGAATAATAGATGATTTAAATGGTATTGCAGAAACTTGTGAAGCCCATGAACTGTGGTTCCATGTAGATGCGGCCTATGGAGGTGGGGCCTTGGCCTCCACAACGGTCCGGCATTTGTTCAAGGGCATAGAAAGGGCGGATAGTATCACAATTGACCCACACAAATGGCTTTTTTCGCCTTACGACTGTGGGGCCATATTGTACAAAAATCCAGACCTGGCCAAGGAGGCCCATTCCCAGGAAGGGTCTTATTTGGATATTTTTAAGGACGAAGGCGCTGTTGGCTTTAATCCTTCGGACTATCAAATTCAATTAACCCGTCGTGTAAGGGGCTTACCGCTCTGGTTTTCCTTGGCTATGCACGGTACAGATAAGTATTCGTGGGCAGTGGATAAAGGTATAGGCTTGGCAAATACAGCTGCATCCTTAATACAGAAGCATCCCTGTGTTGAGTTGGTCAGGGAGCCCAGTCTTTCCTGTGTGCTCTTTAGGAGGAAAGGGTGGTCTGCAGAGGAATATACCAACTGGACCTATAAAAACCATAGGGAGGGTTTTGCCTTGGTAACCCCTACCAAGTATAAAAGTAAAGGTGTTTACGAAACGGTTGCCCGCTTCTGTTTTATTAACCCGGATACCACGGAAAAGGATATTGAGATGATCTTGGACTCTATGAAATAAAGGGGAGAACAAGGGAAAGTGGTTAGTGTTAGGGAACCAAATATTCACTTTCCCATTCTGCACCCACTTTAGAGAAGCGCACCCTGGTGTGATGGGGTTGGCTCAATTTTAGATATTCTATTTTGTAAGGGGTGATCTCCACCGTACAAAAATGATTTTCCTCGCTAAGGTATTCCAGTCGGTCTGGATGTATAAGGTTGCTGCCCGGAGACCTGCTAGTGGTGTATTGTTTTTTGGCATTTGCGTCCAATTGTTCATAGTACTTTTTCTTGGTGTCCTTATCATCCTGGTAGGTGGCCGTTCCCAGTATTTTGATCTGAAACATTTTGGTTGGATGGTACATCAAGAGGCTAACCCTTTTGTTTTCTTTAATATGGGTGATTTTTTTTGAGCGCCTGTCTGTGTAGAACGTAAGTTTTAAATCTTCCGAAACCTGACGTAGAACCACCGTACGCAATCTTGCTACTTGATCCAAGCCTACGGTTGCCAGAGTGAAAAACCGAAATGGATGACCTGCTTCTGAGGGGGCTTTAAGAAGCTCTTCCTTAATTTCATTAAAATAAACGGTAGCCATAGTTGATTTTTATTTTTGTGGTTCAATAAAGATAAAAAATAAAAGTATGAGTAGGGTATTTCATTACCCAGTTGTTATACTTATAAATTGCTATGAAATAGAAAATAAATTTCTATGAATTATGAGTAGTTAATAGTAGTTGATTGGTTTAGGTTAGTTTGATTAGTTTGGCCCGGCTGGTTACCGGGCCTTTTTGTGCCCGATCCTTTTTGGTTTGGCTTTCCTTTATTTTCTGTGACACCTATTCCGGTAAGATATTTCCAATAAAAAACCATTAAAATATAGGACGATTTTATACCTATGCCTTAGGAGGTGTGTTGGTGGTAATTGGGGGATGTAAACCTAATCCAATGCCGTTTAAAAAAATATGGTTTCGCCTAAAAGCCAAAATTGAAAGTTTGTTTCTAAAAAAAAAATACTGGGGTGGCAAATGACTAATGAAGAGGTGGATTGGCTTGGTTTATAGTATTTTATATGTGGTAAAATTTGATTTTTGGTAAGGTGTGTGCGGTATGTTTATAAGTTTTGTGATTAATAAACCGGAAAGATACTTTTACAAAAATTTCAAATTACTATTTTTGCCCATGCAAAATAACGTCCTCATATTAGA
>CAXAVP010000121.1:0-12687 GCA_963972175.1 uncultured Arenibacter sp. | reverse complement strand
TGGCAAGTGGTACTACGGTTATAGCAATGTACTTTTGGAATTCAAAATAAATTGGGATAAAAGGCTATTCAATTCTGTATACAGTATGACCTGCGAAATGGCCATAACAGACTGGGAAAAGAACATAGAGGGTAATACACCTAGGTTTAAAGATCGTATTAAATCATCCATAATATTGGAGGATGAGGCTGTAGGCTTCTCCGATCCGGATTTCTGGGGAGAATACAATATCATTGAACCGGAAAAATCCATAGAGTCGGCCATAAAGAAAATCCAAAGACAGCTAAGAAGAGCCAAATCCAAGGATGACGGTACCTCTTTGGGCATGTAATATACCAATCCATGAATTTAAAGTCCGCCTATTTTAGGGCGGATTTTTTTTGTGCTATTTTTAGCCCATTAAACACAAGACAAGCTATAATGAATAATAGGCGAAAGTTTTTTCAGACCGCACTTGGGGCCAGTATGGCCGCACTAGTCCCTTCAACTCTTCTTGGAAATCCTCATAAAACAGACTATCTGCCCAAAGTAATAAAGGCAAAAGGGTTAAAAAAGGGGGATACCATAGGATTGGTTGCCCCGGGTTATGCTATTAAGCCCGAAATATTGGAGGAGGCAAAACAAACCCTAATAAATATGGGTTTTAAACCTGTGCACACCAACCGGATACTAGAAAACCACGGATACTTCAGCAATACAGACCAAGAAAGAGTGGCCGACCTGCATGAAATGTTTGCCAATAAAAAAATAGATGCTATTCTTTGTGCCAGAGGTGGATATGGCTGCACTAGGATTATGCATATGATAGACTACGACCTAATTAAAAAAAACCCCAAGGTATTTATAGGGTTTAGTGATATAACCGCACTGCTGAATGGTATTTATCAAGAAACCGGTTTGGTTACCTTTCACGGCCCCGTTGGAAGCACTATCAATGATCCCTACAGCATAGACCAGCTTCAAAATGTGGTAATGAAAACAAAAAGACTGCCAACCATTACCAATATTGATATTAGGCAACAGCAAGAATATTACAAACCGGAGTTTGAACGCTATAGCATAATCCCAGGCACAGCCAATGGAAAATTGATAGGTGGCAGTTTAACCTTGGTAGCTTCCTTGATGGGGACCGCCCATGAACTGGATTTTACAAACGCCCTAGTATTTCTTGAAGACATAGAGGAAGCTCCCTACCGAATAGACCGGATGTTGACACAATTGATACAAGGAAAAACCTTTAAAAATGCTGCCGGGTTGATTTTAGGTGTTTTTAAAGGTTGCGACAGTGAGCCAGATCCTGCAACATTTACCTTAAAAGAGGTAATTTTGGATAGAATAAAGCCACTGGGAATACCAGCCGCCTACGGTATGACATTTGGCCATATTGAAAACAATTTTACCCTTCCGGTTGGGATAAGCGCCCAATTTGACGCTAACAAAATGACTTTAAAACTGTTGGAAAAGGCCGTACGATAAAGTAGGTTGATCACGCTTAGCTCCCAAAACCATGGATAATAAAAAAGGCCCCTAAGACAGTATGTGTCAGGGGCCTCTATATGTACTCTTTTATTTTATTTAATTCGCAACCTCACTTATAAATTTCAATCGGTACAGCCTAAGTTCCTCGTCCTCGTACTCACCATCAAATTCCTTGAGTGCCTCTTCCAAATCGTCTGAATGGGCCTCTAAAAAGTATTCATGGATTTCCTCTTGCTGGTCATCGTCCAAAATTTCATCTACCCAATATGCAATGTTCAATTTGGTACCACTATAAACAATCTGCTCCATTTCCTTAATCAATTCGGGCAGTTCCAGCCCCTTGGCCGAAGCAATATCATCCAAGGGCAATTTTCTATCTACATTCTGAATTATGTATAATTTTAAAGAAGAATTGGCTCCAGTACTTTTCACAACAAGATCTTCCGGTCTTAAAATATCGTTCTCCTCCACATAGGCCGCTATAAGTTTTACAAATGGCTTCCCGTACTTTTTGGCTTTCCCTTCACCAACCCCATAAATATTTACCAGTTCCTCTATGGTTATTGGATATTTCAAGGCCATATCCTGCAAGGAGGGATCTTGAAAGACCACAAATGGGGGCACCTCAAGTTTATGGGCTTCCTTCTTTCTCAAGTCCTTTAATTGTTTTAACAACTTCTCATCGGCCACCCCGCCAGCGGATTTAGCTGCACTTACAATGGCATCGTCGGTTTGTTTGTTGTAAACATGGTCAATGGTCATCATAAAGGAAGTTGGGGCCTCCAAAAACTCCTTGCCCTTTGGGGTCACATGCAATATGCCATATTGTTCAATTTCCTTTTTAAGCAATCCCGCTACCAGTGTCTGCCTAATCAATGCCATCCAATACGCCTTATCCTTATCCTTTCCGATCCCAAAAAATTCCTTTTCATCGGTCTTATGGGAAGAAATTAAAGCATTCACCTTACCGATAAGGGTCAAGACTATTTCTTTGGATTTAAATTTTTCGCTTGTGCCGGTTACCACTTTGATCAGCTTAGCAACATTGTCCTTTGCCTCCTGCTTTTCCTTGGGGTTTCTGGTGTTGTCATCCATATCGGCACCTTCCCCGTTTTTTTCGTCAAAGTCCTCTCCAAAATAGTGTAGAATAAATTTTCTACGGGACATAGAAGTCTCCGCATAGCCTACAATTTCCTGTAATAGGGCGTTTCCTATCTCCTGTTCGGCAACGGGCTTTCCAGACATAAATTTTTCCAGTTTTTCCACGTCCTTATAAGAGTAAAAAGCCAAACAATGGCCCTCTCCCCCATCTCTACCGGCCCTACCCGTTTCTTGGTAGTAACTCTCAATACTTTTAGGAATATCATGGTGTATCACAAAACGTACGTCTGGCTTATCTATCCCCATTCCAAATGCAATGGTCGCTACCACCACATCCACGTCTTCCATTAAAAACATATCCTGATGTTTGGATCTGGTCTTACCATCCAACCCGGCATGATAAGGCACAGCACTAACACCATTGACCTGTAATACTTGGGCCAACTCCTCTACCCTCTTTCTACTTAAACAATAAATAATTCCTGATTTCCCAAGGTTTTGTTTTATAAAACGAATAATATCGCCATCTACATTTTGGGTTTTGGGCCTTACCTCATAGAATAGATTGGGGCGGTTAAAACTGGCTTTGAATACCTGGGCATCGCCAATTCCCAAGTTCTTTATAATATCTTCCTGTACCTTAGGAGTAGCTGTGGCCGTTAGGGCAATCAATGGTATCCCGTCGCCCAACCTACTTACAATAGATCTTAAATTGCGGTATTCCGGTCTAAAATCATGCCCCCATTCGGATATACAATGAGCCTCGTCTACCGCCACAAAGGATATTTTTTGATCCTGTAAAAAATCCACGTATTCCTCCTTGGTCAGCGATTCGGGAGCAACGTACAACAACTTGGTAACACCACTTGCCACATCGCTCTTCACCTGTTTGATCTCTGTTTTGGTCAAGGACGAATTTAATACATGCGCCACACCAATTTCATTGGACACTCCTCTAATAGCGTCTACCTGATTCTTCATCAAGGCAATCAATGGCGATACCACAATGGCCGTTCCTTCCTGCATTAATGCCGGTAGTTGATAACAAAGTGATTTCCCTCCACCGGTGGGCATAATCACAAAGGTATTATTCCCTCGTACAATATTTTTAACTACTTTTTCCTGTAAACCTTTGAATTGAGAAAATCCAAAATACTTTTTTAGAGAGGCATGCAAATCAATCCCATCTATACTACCCATACCGTTCTTCACCATTATTAATTAGTATTTATTGGCAATAATCTAAAACCAAATTCCTTAAGATAAGGAATTTTTACCTTTTTAAAGAGTAATTATTGCAAATAAATTTGTTCCAACATAAAATATTCTATAAACTTAAGTTTATGTAATTTTGTAGAATAAATATAAGACTTTCTTTTAGGAAAATCATCACTTAATATTAAATTACTTTGAGCGATACCAAAGCTATATTGGCCATAGCGAAGAAAACTATTGAAACTGAGGCCGAAGCAATACTGCATTTAAGCACTCTCTTAAATGATGATTTTGCCAATGCCGTAGAGTGCATCAGACAATCTAAAGGAAGGGTTATCATTTCGGGCATTGGAAAAAGTGCCATTATTGCTTCCAAGATTGTGGCTACCTTAAACTCTACAGGCACCCCCTCTATCTTTATGCATGCTGCCGATGCCATCCACGGTGATTTGGGGACGGTACAAAAAGATGATGTGGTTATATGCATTTCCAAAAGTGGGAATACGGCAGAGATCAAGATGTTGGTCCCCCTTATTAAGCGCGGAAAGAACAAATTGATAGGAATGACAGGAAGCCCCGATTCTTTCTTGGCATCCCAGGCCGACTACCTATTAAACACCCATGTAAAAAAAGAGGCCTGTCCCAACAATCTGGCCCCCACCACCAGCACCACTGCCCAATTGGTCATTGGCGATGCCCTTGCCATTTGTTTATTGGAACTAAAAGGCTTCAGCAGCAAGGATTTTGCCAAATACCATCCGGGCGGTTCCTTGGGTAAAAAATTATATTTAAGGGTTGGTGACATTGCCAACTACAACCAAATACCCCAGGTACATTCCAGTAGTGACGTAAAAGCGGTCATTTTGGAAATCTCCGAAAAAATGTTGGGAGCAACCGCCGTCATGGAAGACAATAAGATTGCAGGTATTATTACCGACGGTGATATTAGGCGAATGCTTAATAAACACGACAATATCAGCGGATTGACCGCTAAAGACATTATGAGCCCCAGTCCAAAAACCATTGCCGAAGATGTCTTGGCCGTTAAAGCGCTGCAATTAATGCAGGCTAAGAATATTTCACAATTATTGGTTGTGAAGGGCGACAATTACAAAGGAATAGTACATTTACATAATTTAATAAAAGAAGGCATACTATAATGACAAAAAAAATAAAGACACCTGATGAAATGTCTTTCCTAGACCATTTGGAAGAACTTAGATGGCATTTAATCCGATCAACCTTAGCGATAGTTATTATTGGGAGTGTGGCCTTTTTACTGAAAGGCTTTATTTTTGACGTGGTTATTTTTGGGCCCATGATGCCCGATTTCCCAACCTACCATGTATTCTGTGACTTTTCCAAACTATTGGGTTTCAGCGAAGCCTTTTGTAATACCGAACCACAGTTTACGGTGCAAAGTAGACAGATGTCCGAGCAATTTTCGGCACATATCTGGACCTTCATTTGGGCTGGATTCATTATTGGATTTCCATATGTTTTGTATGAATTGTGGAAATTTATTGCCCCAGGGTTGTATGATAACGAACGGCAGAACGCCAAGGGCTTTATTTTTATAGCCTCTTCCCTATTTTTTATGGGTGTTTTATTTGGATACTACGTGGTAGCCCCTTTATCCATAAACTTTCTTGGGAGCTATTCTATTAGTGAATCTGTAGTAAGGGAAATAGATTTGCTTTCCTACATCTCTACGGTACGGGCGGCAGTTATAGCCTGTGGGCTAATATTTGAATTGCCCATAATTGTCTATTTCTTGACCAAAATAGGTTTGGTAACCCCGGAGGTGCTCCGCAAGTACAGAAAAATATCATTGGTTGTGGTCCTAATCCTATCTGCCGTAATTACCCCCCCAGATGTGGCCAGTCAGATTATTGTTGCGGTCCCTATCCTTATTTTATACCAAATAAGTATTTATATCTCTAAGATTGTATTAAAAAGAGAAGCTAAAAAACAGCGAAAGAATGTCTAATCAAGTTAAGGAATTTAACGACTATAGGGCCAAAATGAACGAAAAGATTTTGGCAGACAACAACAAGGTCATAAAAAGGATATTTAATCTGGATACCAATGCCTATGCGGCAGGGGCCTTAGATGTAAAGACCAAGGAGTTACTGGGACTGGTGGCCTCGGCAGTACTGCGGTGTGACGATTGCGTAAAATACCACTTGGAAAGCTCTTATAACGAAGGAGCTAGCAAGGAGGAAGTGATGGAAACCCTAAGTATAGCTACCCTAGTGGGCGGCACCATAGTGGTACCCCACCTAAGAAGGGCCTATGAATATTGGGAGGAATTGGAAAAGCAGGAAGGTTAAAAAAACTACAATAACTTTCTCCAATCTAATATAAGGTTTAGTTTTGGGGTAAAGCACAGGATCCTATGAAGTTAAGAGCAGAGAATATAATGAAGTCCTATAGAGGGCGACAGGTGGTCAAAGGCATTTCACTGGAGGTAAATCAAGGTGAGATAGTTGGCCTTTTAGGTCCCAATGGTGCCGGAAAAACTACCTCCTTCTACATGATTGTGGGATTGATTAAACCCAATGGCGGTAATATCTTTCTAGACCAGATGGAAATCACTAAATTTCCCATGTACAAAAGAGCCCAAAACGGCATCGGCTATTTGGCACAAGAGGCTTCCGTTTTTAGAAAATTAAGTATCGAAAAAAATATTCTCAGTGTTTTGCAGCTTACCAAGCTCAGTAAAAAAGAGCAACTGATGAAAATGGAATCCCTTATTGAAGAATTTGGGCTAGGCCATATTCGCAAGAACCGAGGCGATCTCTTGTCGGGGGGAGAAAGAAGAAGAACAGAAATTGCCAGGGCTTTGGCAACGGATCCCAAGTTTATTCTATTGGACGAGCCCTTTGCCGGGGTAGACCCCGTGGCAGTAGAAGATATTCAACGGATCGTAGCCCAACTTAAAAATAAAAATATTGGTATTCTGATTACAGACCATAATGTTCAGGAAACATTGGCCATAACAGAGCGTTCCTATCTTATGTTTGAAGGGGGTATCTTAAAATCCGGGATACCTGAGGATTTGGCTGCTGACGAAATGGTACGAAAGGTATATCTTGGTCAAAACTTTGAACTTCGAAAAAAGAAATTGGATTTCTAAAGACCCAACCCTAGAAAGAGGAGCACCTTATTCAACAGCTCCCCGAAAAAGACCTACCACACCTTTTTTTTGATAAAGAAAACACCTTCTTTAATCTTTACGCTGTCCTTTAGGACTAGGCCATGTTTTTGGTTTTCAGCGTGTTTACCAAGGAACTAATAACATAAATAGCAATAATGGCCGGTATGGCCATGAACTTCATGGTTAGGAGCAGTACCAAACTCACAACAATAAAAACATAGCGAAGCGCATTGTCCCTAAAACCCCAATTTTTGAATTTTAAGGCAAACAAAGGTATGCGGGCATTGAGCAAATATGTACTCAACAAAGTAGTACCTAATAAAAACCACTTGTTCAAGATAAGCGTATTTAAAAAATCGTTGTTATGATATAGGAGTATAAGGGGAAAAGAGAGGATCAGCAAGGCATTGGCCGGAGTTGGCAATCCCATAAAGGACGACACCTGATTTTCATCCAAATTAAATTTTGCCAACCTATAAGCAGAGCCAAGGGTTATCAGGAACCCAAAAAAAGGCAATATTGGCAAATCCAACACAGTAGATCCCATACCCGATACAGTATCGGAATGTAATCCAATGTTCCAACCCCCGCTATAGGACATACTCAACAACTGAAACATAACAATTCCGGGAACGAGGCCACTGGTAATCATATCGGCCAAAGAATCGAGCTGAAGCCCCAATTCGCTCTTTACATCCAAAAGTCGAGCAGCCAATCCGTCAAAAAAATCGAAAAAGATACCCAAAAAAACAAAGGTCGCGGCCAACTCCAATTTGTTAAGAACAGCGAATACCGTTGCAATGCATCCGCAGAGAACATTTAACAGGGTTATAAAATTTGGAATATGGCGTTTCATAGGGTACATTTTAAAAGGTTTAGCGCCATAACTACGGCAGCTTTATCTAGATATGGGGCTGTAAAAATACCAATTATTAAAAAATGCTGTTAAATTAAATCCCCTTTTTTATATTAGCCCGGGCTATTGCACGCTAATCCTATAAATTATTCGATATTTGCGTTGATTTTTTAAAGCTTAGGCACCCTAAAGCATATGAGGTTAAAGATTCTTATTACGACATTTTTTTTGAGTCTAATGTTCCTTGGCCATGCACAAGAAAGGGAGCTCTCCCCTGAAGCCCAGATAAGCGTTTTAACATGTGGCTCTGGCAGCGACCTATACACCACCTTCGGACACAGCGCCTTTAGAATACAGGATCCCTCACAAGGCATTGATTGGGTATATAACTATGGGACCTTTAACTTTGACCCCCCCATGTTCTATGTAGAATTTTCTATGGGAAAACTATACTACTCCCTGAGCAAGCAGAGCATGCCCAATTTTTTGTACGCCTATGAATTGGAGAATAGATGGGTAAAAGAGCAGCTTTTAAGACTTAGTCCCGAAGAAAAAAATTCATTGTTCCGCTATTTGGAAAAAAATTACCTGCCGCAGAACCGAGATTACAAATACGATTTCTTTTACAATAATTGCGCCACTAAAATAGGTGATGTTCTAAAAGAGGTATTGGGAGATAGCCTACAATTTAACCCAGGGCATATAGAAAAACAATATACTTTCCGCCAGCTTATACATCAAAACCTCAACACCAATTCATGGTCCAGTTTCGGGATAGATTTGGCTTTAGGGGCCGTAATAGACAAAACAGCCACTGTAGCGGAGCATATGTTCTTGCCAAAATATGTCATGGAACAATTTAATAACTCAAGTTTAGAAGGTAGTGACTTGGTAGACCGGGAAAGAACAATTTTAAAATCCACAAGTCAAGTTGAAGATACGTACTTCCTTGCCTCACCCCTCTTTTGGAACACGGCCCTGTTATTATTTGTACTTACCATTACCTATATAGATCATAAAAACAATGTGCGCAGTAGGGTTTTGGATTCCTTTGTTTTTTTTGTTTCGGGTCTGGCAGGCTGTTTGTTGGTATTTCTTTGGTTTTTTACAGACCACACTGCTACGGTACAAAACTATAATACCCTTTGGGCATTTCCTTTAAATTTAGCTGTTGGTTTTGTCCTCTTAAAAAAGAACAACACTCCCAGCTGGTTGCCCAAATATTTGTTATTTCTTTTGGGACTACTGGGAATTACCATAATTTTGGGAATATTCCAAATACAAGTCTTCTCCCCATTAATGATACCACTATGGCTTATGCTAGGGGTAAGATATCTTTTTTTATGGAAGTACTTCCATAAACGAACAAGTTTAAAATAAGACCTTAAATGAACCTACTTACTGTAGAAAACATATCCAAATCCTTTGGGGAACTATCACTTTTCTCCAATATATCCTTTGGCATCAACAAAGACCAGAAGATAGCCCTTATTGCCAAAAATGGCAGTGGCAAAACTTCCATATTAAATATACTATCGGGTAAGGATACGGCCGATAGCGGACAAATTAACTCCCGTAAAGGCATTAGAATTTCCTTTTTGGAACAAGAGCCGGACTTGGACCAAAACCTAAGCATTGAGGAAACCATATTTGCCTCTGACAATGAAGTGCTAAAGGTTATACAAAACTATGAGCATGCCCTATTATACCCAGAGGACGAAAAAGCCTACCAAAAGGCTTTTGAAGCCATGGAACGCTATGATGCATGGGATTTTGAAACCCAGTACAAGCAAATACTGTTCCGATTAAAATTGGACGATCTTAATGTTAAGGTTGGACTGCTCTCTGGGGGACAAAAAAAGCGATTGGCCTTGGCAAATGCCTTGATCAACCGGCCAGACCTACTTGTGCTGGACGAACCCACCAACCACTTGGATCTGGAAATGATAGAGTGGCTGGAACAGTATTTTGCCAAGGAAAATATGACCCTGTTCATGGTAACCCATGATAGATACTTCTTGGAGCGCGTATGTAATGAAATTATTGAACTGGACAATGGACAGCTGTATTCCTACAAAGGAAATTACTCCTACTATCTGGAAAAAAAAGAAGCCCGATTGGCACAGGAGGCGGTAGAACAGCACAAATCCAAGATACTTTTTAAGAAGGAACTGGATTGGATGAGAAGACAACCCAAGGCCAGAACCACAAAATCCAAGTCTAGGATAGACGATTTTCACACCATAAAGGAAAAAGCCAATCAACGAAGAAAAGATCACGAGGTTCAGTTAGAGATCAACATGGAACGGATGGGAAGCAAAATTGTAGAGCTCCATAAAATTTCCAAATCCTACCCTAACAAGCCAATTCTAGATAAATTTGAATATAACTTTTTAAAAGGCGAGCGTATTGGGATCATAGGAAAAAACGGCACAGGAAAATCTACCTTTCTCAATATATTAACTGGAGCCACCAAACCGGACAGCGGTAAAGTAGTCATTGGCGAAACCATAAAATTTGGATATTACACCCAAAAAGGAATAACCCCAAAAGAGGGGCAAAAAGTAATTGATGTAATACGCGAATTTGGGGATTACATACCCCTAATGAAAGGGAAACAAATATCTGCCCAACAATTACTGGAACGCTTTCTTTTTGATCGCAAAAAACAATATGATTACGTAGAAAAATTGAGTGGCGGGGAGCGCAAGCGTCTCTACTTATGTACGGTATTGATCCAAAATCCCAACTTTTTGATCTTGGACGAGCCTACAAACGATTTGGACATAGTAACCCTAAATGTTCTGGAAAGCTTTCTGTTAGATTTCCCGGGCTGTCTTATAGTAGTGTCCCACGACCGTTATTTTATGGACAAGATCGTAGATCACCTTTTTGTTTTTAGAGGAAACGCCGAAATTGAGGATTTCCCAGGAAATTACTCCGATTACCGCACCTATGAGGACAGTAACATACAGGAGAGTCGCGCTTTAAAAGAAAAGAATAACGAAACAAAAAATACCAAGAATTCTTGGAAAGAGGAGGAAACAGGCAAAAAGCTCTCCTTTTTGGAACAGAAAGAATACAAACAACTGGAAAAAGAAATTCAAAAACTGGAATCCAAAAAAGAAGAACTGCAGAACAAGTTTACGGACACCACCCTATCCGGTGACGCTATTGCCAAGCTGTCTATAGAACTAAAAGAAATTACCAACGCAATAGAAGAAAAAACAGAACGCTGGTTTGAGCTTTCCATGGCCATGGACAACTAGCTGCAACAAAATATGGACAAGTATGTTGTATAGGCTTTTTTCTTTCCTTAATTTTTGGGTTACCGCTACCAATCAGCATGGGGTACACTCTCCTTTTGTATACAGATTTGTCACCAAATGCCTGTATTCCCAACCTATTTTTGCTAACAACAAGTCATTGGACACCTTATTAAAAACCATTGTATACTTTAAAAAAAATAGCATACAGTTGGTAACCAATGATGCCGACCTACCAAAGGCCATAAAAAAAAATGTTAGGGATATAGAACTGTGCAGTCCGTCCGGCGAAATGCTCTATCTGGAAAAATTGGACAATGAGACCATAAGGCATTTTATAATTGAAAACAATGCACTGAACAACAACAGTGTAATATACGTACACAAGCTGTACAAAAACAAAGCAACCTACAATCATTGGAAAAACATCAAAGAACTGGAAAACGTAAGGGTTACCATAGATATGTTTTACGGAGGCTTGGTATTTTTTCGCAGGGAGCAGGTGAAGGAACATTTTAAAATCCGGATTTAATCACGTATTTTTAAACTAGGTAAAAGAAAAACCATAAAAATTAAATTGGTCAATGGACTATATTATTTACATTGTACTTGCCATTTTAGGTGTTATCTACTTTGTTGGACAGGGATTCGCCAAAAAGAAATCTAGGGAAAGAAAGTCTAGGAGGTTCATGGAAGATTACAAAAAAAAGGAAAGTAAGGAGACATCGGATCAATAAGGATCTTAGGTAGGTCTCAAAAGTTACTCTCATATAAGCCTGTTCCCATGACCCATTTTTTATAAACATACTTAGACAAGCTACATAACATTTTAATTTTAATTACCCTGACATCAATGAAAATATATACAAAAACAGGTGATGATGGCACTACTGGGCTGTTTGGGGGGACACGTGTACCCAAGCACCATATTAGGATAGAAAGCTATGGAACCTTGGACGAGCTCAATTCATGGATAGGACTTATCAGGGACCAGAACATTGACGTAGGGTCAAGAAAGGTTTTGCTAAACATACAGGAACGTTTATTTACAGCCGGGGCTTTGTTGGCCATTGATCCTAAAAAAGAAAAGCTAAAAAACGGCAAGGATCGTTTAAACATACCCAAAATTAACTTGGGGGATATTGAAGTATTGGAAATAGAAATTGACAAAATGGAAGAGGATTTGGCACCCATGACCCATTTTATATTACCTGGGGGTCACACCACCGTGTCATATTGTCACATTGCGCGCACCATATGCCGTAGAGCCGAGCGAATGGCAGCCCAACTTAACGAGGTGGAGCGGGTAGATCCTATAATTTTATCATATATCAATAGGCTTTCTGATTTCTTATTTGTATTGGCACGAAAATTGTCCCATATTTATAAGGTAGAAGAAATGAAGTGGGTTCCTGAGAAAGGGAACCAATAAATTCCTTAATTCTTCGTTATCAAATTATTAAAGCCGAAAAAACAGCATATAATAGTTGAATTTTTTTAGAAAAAACTTGGCTATTACAGTTTAAAAATTACTTTTGCAAAATATTAAAAACAATTAATTACGATGTATTGGACATTAGAATTAGCATCCTACCTAAGTGATGCGCCCT
>CAXAVP010000120.1:0-12772 GCA_963972175.1 uncultured Arenibacter sp. | reverse complement strand
TATCCTAAAGTTTCCGTTTAACTATTTTTCTTACTTTTGTCCCCATGATATTTACTGCAAGTCAAATCGCGGGTATTTTAGAAGGAGATGTCGAGGGCAATCCGGAAATTACCGTTCATAAATTGGCGAAGATCGAAGAGGGTGAAAAAGGAGCGTTAACTTTCTTGGCAAATCCAAAATATACCTCCTTTATATATACAACCAAAGCTTCCGTGACCATAGTTAATAGGGATTTTGTTCCTGATAGGGAATTGGAAACTACGCTTATTAAGGTGGATGATGCCTATAAATCATTTTCAAAGTTATTGGAGTATTACAATCAGGTAAAGAATAACAAAGTGGGGATTGAGGAACCGGTTTATAAATCCGATTCCGCCACCTACGGAACTGATTTTTATCTAGGGGCTTTTTCATATTTGGGAAACAATGTCAGTATTGGTGACAATGTAAAAATATATCCAAATGTGTACATTGGGGACAATGTCACTATAGCTAATAATGTAATAATCTTTGCTGGAGCAAAAATATACTCTGAAACTAAGATTGGAAATAATTGCGTGGTTCACGGTGGGGTTATTTTAGGGGCAGACGGATTTGGGTTTGCACCAAATGATAAGGGCGAATATGTAAAGGTGCCTCAGACCGGTAATGTTATCTTGGAGGATAATGTGGACATTGGCGCCGGTACCACCATAGATAGAGCTACTCTTGGCTCCACTATTCTGAGGAAAGGGGTTAAATTGGATAATCAAATTCAAATTGCCCATAATGTAGAAATTGGGGAACATACCGTAATAGCCGCCCAAACTGGTATTGCAGGATCTACTAAGATAGGAAAGCATTGTATGATAGGTGGTCAGGTAGGTATTGTAGGGCACATTGTCATAGGGGATCGTGTTAGGATACAGGCCCAGTCTGGTATTGGTAGAAATGTTAAGGACGATGAAGTGCTTCAGGGCTCACCAGCCCTGAATTACGGGGATTACAACAAGTCCTACGTACATTTTAAGAACTTACCGAAAATAATTAATAGATTAGAACATATTGAAAAAAAGGATTGACGGTGATTAAAACAGCTACAAAACAACGGACAATTGCAAAGGAAGTAATACTAACAGGTGTTGGTTTGCATACAGGGGAAAATGTAACATTAAAGTTTGTTCCTGCCCCGGAGAATTTTGGTTACGCCTTTAAGCGCGTAGACTTGGAGGGAGAACCCGTCATAGAAGCAGATGCCAATTACGTGGTAAATACCCAAAGGGGAACCAATCTTGAAAAGCGTGGAGTAAAAATACAGACCTCAGAGCACGTGCTTGCTGCGCTGGTAGGACTGGAAATAGACAATGCACTTATAGAGTTGGATGCCCCGGAACCTCCAATTATGGACGGTTCGTCCAAGTTCTTTGTTGAGGCGTTGGAGAAAGCAGGTATTGTAGAACAAGATGCCCCTAGGGAAGAGTTTGTTGTAAAGGATGTTATCTCGTACAAGGATGAGGAAACCGGAAGTGAAATTACTATAATTCCGGCTGATACCTATCAAGTGACCACCATGGTAGATTTTGGAACCAAGGTATTGGGGACTCAAAATGCGAACCTTGAGAATTTAAGCGAGTTTAAGACAGAGATAGCCGATGCAAGAACTTTTAGCTTTTTGCACGAGTTGGAAATGTTGTTGGAAAACGGTCTGATCAAGGGAGGTGATTTAAACAATGCTATTGTTTATGTAGATAAGGAGATCTCCGATTCCACGATGAAAAAACTGGAAAAGGCCTTTAACAAAAAAAAATTATCCGTGAAGCCCAACGGTATATTGGATAACCTAAGCTTGCATCAGCCCAATGAAGCGGCACGGCACAAGTTGCTGGATGTTATTGGTGACTTGGCATTGGCCGGAACCCGGATCAGGGGAAAGGTTATTGCCAATAAACCTGGTCATTTTGTGAATACCCAGTTTGCTAAAAAATTGTCCAAAATCATAAAAATGGAAAAAAGGAACCATGTTCCTCAATACGATCTTAACAAGCCGCCATTGATGGATATCCATCAAATTATGGACATGTTGCCGCATAGACCTCCTTTTTTGTTGATAGATAGGATCTTGGAGCTGTCAGACGAGCATGTGGTAGGGATGAAGAATGTAACCATGAACGAACCGTTTTTTGTAGGGCACTTTCCTGGAGCACCTGTAATGCCCGGCGTTCTGCAGGTAGAGGCCATGGCGCAAACTGGAGGAATATTGGTGTTGAGTACCGTTCCCGACCCCGAGAACTACCTGACCCTTTTTATGAAAATAGACAATGTTAAGTTTAAGCAGAAGGTATTGCCTGGAGATACGTTGATTTTCCACTGTAGCTTAATAACCCCTATTAGAAGGGGGATATGTCATATGCAAGCCTACGCCTACGCCAATGGCAAGTTAGTATGCGAGGCCGAAATGATGGCACAAATAGTTAAAAAGAAATAAAGGATGAATCAACCACTGGCTTATATTCACCCCGGAGCTAAAATTTCCAAAAATGTCGTAGTAGAACCTTTTACCACCATCCATAATAATGTGATTATTGGAGATGGTACTTGGATAGGTTCCAATGTTACCATTATGGAAGGTGCAAGGATAGGGAAGAACTGTAATATTTTTCCAGGGGCCGTTATATCAGCGCCTCCCCAAGACTTAAAATACGACGGAGAGGATACCACTGTTGTAATTGGCAACAATACTACCATTAGGGAATGCGCAACCATACATAAGGGGACTTCCGATAGGATGAAAACCGTTATTGGCGACAATTGTCTTATAATGGCGTACTGTCATGTGGCCCATGATTGTATTGTAGGGAATAACTGTATTTTTTCCAATAATTCAACCTTGGCCGGACATGTTACCATTGGGGATAATGTAATCTTGGCCGGTTTGGTTGCAGTGCATCAGTTTGTGTCCATTGGACGACATGCCTTCGTAACCGGAGGGTCCTTGGTGCGTAAAGACGTTCCGCCATTTGTTAAGGCAGCTAGGGAACCCCTATCTTATGTTGGGATTAATTCCGTTGGCTTAAGAAGAAGGGATTTTGAATCCGATAAGATAAGAGAGATACAGAATATATACAGAATTCTGTATCAAAAAAATTACAACAATACCCAAGCCGTGCAGATCATTGAGGCAGAAATGGAAGCTACTCCGGAAAGGGATGAGATTTTACAATTTATAAGAGATTCCCAGAGGGGGATTATGAAAGGATATTTTAGTACAAATTAATACATATGGCATCAACATCAGATATTAGAAAAGGATTGTGCATTAGGTACAACAACGACATTTATAAAATAATCGAATTTCTTCATGTTAAACCAGGGAAGGGACCAGCTTTTATTCGTACCAAGCTAAAAAGTGTTAGTACGGGCAAGGTTTTGGACAATACCTTTTCCGGAGGGGCAAAGATTGAGGATGTAAGGGTGGAAACACGTTCCTACCAATTCCTTTATGCCGAAGGGGAAACCTATCATTTTATGAATACGGATGATTACAATCAGATTGCCCTTCAAGAAAGTTCCTTGGATGCACCCCAATTATTGAAGGAAGGTCAAGTGGTAACCATTCTTTTTAATACGGAGGATAGTATGCCCTTATCCGTTGATATGCCGGCAAGTGTTATCTTGGAGGTAACCTATACCGAACCGGGTGTTAAAGGTAATACGGCAACCAACGCCACTAAACCTGCTACGGTAGAAACCGGGGCAAGTGTGAATGTTCCCCTATTTATCAATGAAGGGGATAAGATAAAAATTGATACCGAAAAAGGTTCCTATATGGAGCGTGTTAAGGAATAGTGCCTTTTTTGAGTGGACTACGGTATATAGGCAACTAGAACTGCAAAATTATGAAATTCCCTAATCCTTATACATTAAAACAAATTGCTACCATAATCGGTACCGAATATGTGGGGAGCGATGATTTCCCGGTCATGGGCATGAACGAAATTCATGTTGTGGAAAAGGGGGATATTGTCTTTGTGGATCATCCCAAATATTATAGCAAGGCATTGAACTGTAAGGCTACTATTGTTTTGATCAATAAAAGGGTGGAATGTCCTGAAGGCAAGGCCTTGTTGATTTCTGACGACCCTTTTAGGGACTTTAACAAGCTGACTCTTTTCTTTAAGCCTTTTATGAAGGCTCAAAATTCTATCTCATCCCAGGCGAAGATTGGGAAGGATACTGTTGTTCAGCCCAATTGTTTTATAGGCAACAATGTAGTAATAGGGGACAACTGTACCATTCATTCCAATGTTTCTATTTATGACAATTGTGTTATTGGTAACAATGTTACCATTCACGCAGGTGCTGTTTTGGGATCGGATGCCTTTTATTATAAGAAAAGACCGGCAGGATTTGATAAACTGTTATCTGGAGGTCGTGTAGTTATTGAGGATGATGTTGATATAGGGGCCCTATGTACATTGGATAAGGGAGTAACAGGTGACACCTTGGTAAAAAAAGGCAGTAAATTGGATAATCAGGTACATGTAGGTCATGATACGGTGATAGGCGAGAGGTGTCTCATTGCTTCACAAACAGGTATTGCGGGTTGTGTGGTGATTGAAGATGAGGTTACCTTGTGGGGCCAGGTTGGGGTCACCAGTGCGGCCACTATTGGGAAAAAAGCGGTAGTCATGGCGCAAACAGGAGTGTCCAAATCCCTGGAAGGGGGTAAAAATTATTTCGGGAGTCCCGTAGAGGAGGCCAGGGAAAAATTACGCCAAATAGCCTATGTAAAGCAAATCCCTTCCATTATAAAAAGATTAGATAAATAAATAAGCAAAAGAATAGTTTAGAATTCATTTTCAAAACTTTATTTTTGCGACAATCAAATAAACCAAATATATAATGAGCGTTTTAGTAAATAAAGATTCCAAAATTATTGTTCAAGGTTTTACAGGTAGTGAAGGTACTTTTCATGCCGAACAAATGATTGAATATGGCACCAATGTAGTAGGGGGTGTTACTCCAGGCAAAGGAGGACAGGAACATTTGGGAAGGCCCGTATTTAATACGGTTGAAGAAGCGGTGCAAAAAGTGGGGGCCGATACCACCATCATTTTTGTTCCACCTGCATTTGCAGCCGATGCCATAATGGAAGCCGCTAGCGCTGGAATAAAAGTTATAATTACCATTACTGAGGGAATTCCCGTTGCAGACATGGTTAAGGCATACGACTATATTAAACATATGGACTGCCGTTTGGTAGGACCTAACTGTCCTGGGGTTATTACTCCGGAAGAGGCTAAAGTAGGTATAATGCCAGGTTTTGTTTTCAAAAAAGGAAATGTCGGGATTGTGTCCAAATCTGGGACCCTTACCTATGAAGCCGCTGATCAAGTTGTTCGTCAAGGTCTTGGTATCACTACAGCCATCGGAATTGGCGGGGATCCAATAATAGGAACAACCACTAAGGAGGCGGTAGAATTATTGATCAATGACCCAGAGACCGATTGTGTGGTAATGATAGGTGAAATTGGTGGGCAATTAGAGGCTGATGCTGCTAAATGGTACCAAGACAGTGGAAGCAAAAAACCTATAGTTGGTTTTATTGCTGGTGAGACCGCTCCTGCAGGTAGAACAATGGGGCATGCCGGTGCTATCGTTGGAGGTAGTGATGATACTGCTCAAGCCAAAAAGAGAATTATGAGTGAATGTGGTATTCACGTGGTAGATTCTCCGGCCGAAATCGGTTTAAAAGTTAAGCAGGTATTGGGGTAAGCCCATTTTAAAGACATTACATTCCGTTTATGCTGTACCCCTAATGTCGGGATTGTTCAGTGTAAACGGGATTTTTTTTATGCCCCAAAGTTTTGGGCTTAAAATTTTTTCCCGCATTTGAGGTAAAAATTTTAAAACGGATAAAACATAACTTATATTTGATCAACAACTAAGATATAATACACATGAAGCTACTAGAAGGAAAAACTGCAATAATAACGGGAGCAAGTAGGGGAATAGGAACAGGTATAGCCCAGGTATTTGCCAAAGAGGGGGCAAATGTAGCCTTTACCTATAGTTCCAGTGAGGCGCCTGCCTTGGCCTTGGAAAAGGAATTGACAGCCTTGGGAATCAAGGCCAAAGCATACAAGAGTAATGCGGCCAGTTTTGAGGATTCGGCGAAATTGGTGGCCCAGGTATTGGAAGATTTTGGCGGCACTATCGATATTCTGATTAATAATGCAGGTATTACCAAGGATAACCTTCTTATGAGAATGGGAGAGGATGATTTTGATTCGGTTATCGAGATAAATCTAAAATCTGTTTTCAATATGACCAAAGCGGTGCAACGCACTATGCTTAAGCAAAGAAAAGGGTCCATTGTTAATATGAGTAGTGTGGTAGGTGTTAAGGGTAATGCTGGTCAGGCCAATTATGCCGCTTCAAAGGCAGGTATGATAGGGTTTACCAAATCCATTGCTTTGGAACTCGGGTCCAGGAATATTAGGTGCAATGCAATTGCCCCAGGTTTTATAGAAACCGAAATGACCGATAAATTGGACGAAAAGGTAGTACAGGGTTGGAGAGATGGTATTCCATTAAAAAGAGGTGGGCGTCCAGAGGATGTGGCCAATGCTTGTTTGTTTCTAGCTTCAGATCTATCGGGCTATATCACAGGACAGGTCTTAAATGTTGATGGGGGAATGCTTACCTAGTCATTTAGTTGATATATGCCTCAGGGCGTAGGCCATTGTTAAAGAAGTATTTTAGGTGTAAAAATGACTTTTTTTGCAGTCGATTAAAACAGAACTATAATCTAAGCTTTACACCGTGACCAATTAACTGGAAGACGATAATATGCAAATACAGACAGTACTTTTTATATTGCTGGCGGCAATAGTTGCACTGGCCTTGGTACTGTTTCAATATTATTACAAAAATAAAAGGAAAGGACAGCTTTATATTGTTCTTTCCTTTTTGCGTTTTATCGCGATTTTTGCCACCCTCTTACTCATTATCAATCCAAAATTTGTCAAGAATCAATATCAGGTGGAGAAGGCAAATTTGGTTATGTTAACGGATAATTCCTCTTCTATAAAAGCTGCAGATAGTGCCAAAGTGCTATCTCTACTTGGGCGTTTTACTTCTGGCGAAACTGAGGTGAATGACAGATTTAATATAGTTCAATACAGTTTTGGGGATGGCTTAAATACCGCGGACAGTCTAACCTTTAACGAGGAAGGAACAAATATCTCAAAGGCCTTGGCAAGCCTCAATGAAATATACAAGGGCTCTAATACTGCAGTAGTGCTGTTTACTGATGGTAACCAGACTGTGGGTGAGGATTATGAATTTTATGGAGAGAGGCAAAAGTTTCCTGTTTTTCCTGTTGTATTGGGAGATACTACCAGCTATGAAGATCTTTCTATAAGTCAGCTAAACCTAAATAGATATGCTTTTTTAAAAAATAAGTTCCCCTTGGAAATGTTTATTTCTTATGACGGGAAGCAAGAGGTTAATACCCAAGTGAAAGTATATATTGATGATAAACTGGTTTTTAGTGAAGGAGTATCCTTATCCATGGTTTCCAATACCAAAATTATTACCGCCCAGCTTGATGCCAGTGCGGTTGGTGTAAAAAATATTAAGGTCCGTGTAGCGCCCTTGGTCAATGAAAAAAATAAGGCAAACAATGAAAAGATTGTGTCATTGGAGGTATTGGATGAAAAAACCAATGTGGCCATTATTTCCAATATTGCCCATCCGGATATTGGAACCCTAAAAAAGTCTATTGAGAGTAATGAGCAGCGGTTGGTAAATATTTACAAATCCAATGTGGAAGCTTCCAAACTGGAGTTGGTAGATCTTTTTATCCTGTACCAGCCCGATGCAAGTTTTGATAGGATTTATAAGCAGATCCAATTGCGGGAGGCCAGCTCGTTTATGGTATTGGGAAAATCTACTGATCTCAACTTTATAAATGCAGCCCAGAATTACTTTATAATAGAAACGGGCTATCCTATACAAGAGGTGTTTGCTGTTCCCAACAAGTCCTTTACAAAGTTTGATATTTCGGAATATAGCTTTGAGGGATTTCCGCCACTGGAGAGTGATACCGGACCCGTGGTAGTATTGGGGTTGAATGAGACCTTGCTGAATATGCGTGTCAAAGGTGTGGAAATGGAGTCGCCCATGCTGGCCATAGTTGAAGAAGGGACTGTGAAACACGCTGTTTTAATTGGTGAGGATATATGGAAGTGGCGACTGCATAGCTATAGAAACGATCAATCTTTTGTGAATTTTGATGGCTTTCTGGGAAAACTTATTCTCTATTTATCTACCTCAAAGACCAAGAACAGGTTTATTTTGGATTATAAACCTATTTATAACAATAGTAATGAGGCTAGGATAAGGGTCAACTACTTTGATGAGGCCTTTATCTTTGATTCCAATGCGTCTATAAATCTAAGGGTACAGAAAAAAAATACCAAGGAAACCATAGAATTGCCTATGTTACTCCGGGAAGGTTATTATGAGGTCGACTTAAAGAATCTTGCGGCAGGGGAATATACTTTTACCGCTACGGTAAAGGAGGAAAACCTAAGTAAATCAGGAAGTTTTACAATACTTGATTTTGATGCGGAAAAACAGTATACCTCCAGTAACCATAGAAAATTGCAGAGTTTGGCTAGCCAAAGCAAGGGTGAATTGTATTTTCCAGATGAATTGGATTCCTTGTTGGGGCAGCTTAAAACGGATTCTATGTACGTGCCAACCCAAAAAAGCAAACAAATTATCGTACCTTTAATTAATTTTAAATTTCTTTTGTTGGTGATCATTGGAGCCTTGGGGCTGGAATGGTTTCTAAGAAAATATAATGGATTAACTTAATAAATAATAAATATAATAAATGGACAAATTACCAAAGATTGCATTACCAGTGATATTCGCTGTTATTTTAGTTATCATTTTAATCTCAAAATCGGCCATTACCATAGGGTCAGGGGAAGCCGGCGTGCTATATAAAACCTTTGGCGGTGGTGTGGTAACCGATGAATCGCCATTAGGGGAAGGTTTTCATTTGGTGGCCCCATGGAACAAGGTGTTTATATATGAGGTAAGGCAGCAGGAAAAGTCGGAAAAAATGCAGGTACTTTCATCCAATGGTTTGGAAATTAAATTGGATGCCTCTGCATGGTTTGAGCCTAAAAGAGAATCTTTAGGAAAACTACATCAGGAAAAAGGCCAGGACTATGTGGGTAGGGTTTTGTTGCCCGCAATTAGATCTGTTGCAAGGAGTGTTGTGGGTAGGTATACTCCAGAACAATTATACTCTAGTAAAAGGGATGCCATTCAGCAGGAGATTTTTGAGGAGACCCAAAAAATTGTGGAAAAGCAATACATTCAGTTGAATGAGATACTGGTAAGGGATGTAACCCTTCCACCTGCCATAAAAGAGGCCATTGAGCGAAAACTAAAACAAGAGCAGGAGTCATTGGAGTACGAGTTTAGATTGGTTACCGCCCAAAAAGAAGCAGAAAAGGTAAGGATAGAGGCTCAAGGTAAGGCCGATGCAAATATGATTCTTAGTGCCTCGTTGACCGATAAGATTCTTCAGGATAAAGGGATAGATGCTACTATTCAGTTGTCCGAATCCCCTAATGCGAAAGTAATCGTAATTGGTAGTGGTGAATCTGGAATGCCCATTATTTTAGGCAATCAATAATAATTTAACAATTTTGAAATAAATTGTTCCGTATAAATTTTTCAAGGTTGAAAAATAGTTTTAATTTTGCCTTAGCATGAGAAGAAACAAGACACATCATCATCATTTTATAACTTGCAGTCAAGCGAGCTAGAAATGTATTGTTGTATCTAAACTATATTCTAACCCGTTTGAGCAATCAAACGGGTTTTGTATTTAACAACCTGTTAGATTTGTTCAGGCCAAAAGCAAAAAAAATAAAATGAAAAAAATTAGAATTGCTATCCAAAAAAGTGGTCGTCTTAATGAGGACTCACTGCAAATACTAAAAGATTGTGGTATTTCCATAGACAATGGAAAAGATCAACTCAAGGCATCTTCAAGAAATTTTCCATTGGAGGTCTTTTATCTAAGGAACGGAGATATCCCACAGTATTTAAGGGATGGGGTGGTAGATATTGCTATTATTGGTGAAAATGTACTGATAGAGAAAGGGAATGATATTTCCATTGCAGAAAAACTGGGTTTTTCCAAATGCAAGGTATCATTGGCTGTTCCCAAATCGGTTAAATACAACTCGGTACAAGATTTTGAAGGGAAAAGAATTGCAACTTCCTACCCTAATACAGTTAAAAATTATTTGGACGGAAAGGGTGTTAAAGCAGACCTTCATATTATTAATGGTTCGGTAGAAATTGCCCCAAACATTGGGCTTGCCGACGCCATTTGCGATATTGTATCCAGCGGTAGCACATTGTTTAAAAACAACCTTAAGGAGGTAGAGGTGATGCTTCACAGTGAGGCTGTTTTAGCGGTTTCACCTCAGATTTCTCCAGAACGTACCAATTTGTTGGAAGAACTTAAGTTTAGGATACAGTCGGTATTAAAAGCCAGACAGTCTAAGTATGTGCTGTTGAACGCGCCAAACGACAAGCTGGATGAGATTATAAAATTATTACCGGGTATGAGGAGTCCAACCGTACTGCCCTTGGCGGAAGAAGGATGGAGTTCTGTTCATACCGTAATAAATAAAGACAAGTTTTGGGAGGTGATCCAGGAACTTAAAAAAGCTGGGGCAGAAGGTATATTGGTCTGTCCTATAGAGAAAATGGTGCTGTAGAAATCATGGAAATAAATGCTGATTTTCGGTTTGAATTTATTCCTAAAGAGAATATGGATATAATTCTACCTTTGGTGAACATCTTGAACAATTTTGAGGTTCCTATGGAAACCCTTAGAAGTAGGCTCAAGGAAATGTTACTTACGGGTTATCAGTGTTTGGGAGTTTATGATGGGGATAAATTGATAGGTATATGTGGCGTTTGGATTCTTAACAAGCTATATGTAGGAAAACACATGGAATTGGACAATGTCTTTGTTTTGCCCCAATATAGAAGTCAGGGAGTGGGACGCTTAATGTTGGACAGGATATTGGATCACGCAGTGCACATAGGATGTGAAACCTCTGAGATCAACTGTTATATAAAAAATGAAAAAGGCGTTCAATTTTGGGAAGATCAGGGCTATAAGGCCATTGGTTACCATATGCAAAAAGTATTATAGGAATGAACAAAATATATAACCCAAAAAAAACCGACTGGATAAAGGTATTGCAGCGACCTACCCAAACCCTGGCCGATATTGAAGGCACCGTAAATTCCGTTTTCTTGGAAATAAGGGATGGGGGCAATAAGAAGGTGAGGGAGTATACCCAGAAATTTGACGGTGTAGACGTAGAAGATCTTCTTGTTGGAACTGTGGAATTGGAGGAGGCGAGTGCCTTGGTGTCCAATGACCTAAAATTAGCTATTGGGCAGGCTAAGGACAATATTGAAAAATTTCATAAAGCCCAAAAAACCGATAAGCTTGCAGTAGAAACAGCTGATGGGGTCCAATGTTGGCAAGAAAAGAGGCCTATTCAAAAAGTAGGCTTGTACATACCAGGTGGTACGGCACCCTTATTTTCTACCATTCTCATGTTGGCGGTACCGGCAAATATTGCTGGTTGTAAGGAAATAGTACTTTGTACCCCACCCAATAAGGAAGGGAGAATACACCCGGCAATCCTGTATACGGCAAGTCTTTGTGGAGTCACTAAAATATTTAAGGTAGGCGGTATACAAGCCATAGCTAGTTTGACTTTTGGGACAGAGACCATTCCAGCGGTATATAAGATTTTTGGTCCGGGTAACCAGTTTGTTACGGTAGCGAAACAGATCGCAACAAAGCATGGCGTGGCCATTGATATGCCTGCTGGTCCCAGTGAGCTGTTGGTCATGGCCGATGATTCTGCCAATGCATCATTTGTGGCTTCAGACCTTCTGAGTCAAGCTGAACACGGAGCCGATAGCCAGGTTCTCTTGGTGTCTACCTCCAAAGAACTAATTGATGCCGTAGAGGTCGAAGTGGAGCGGCAGATTAAACTGCTGCCCAGACAGGAGATTGCGGAAAAAGCTATTGCCAACAGTAAGTTGATCTATGTTGAAGATGGGCAAACGGCGGTAGATCTGATTAATGAATACGGACCTGAGCACTATATTCTTTGTGTGGAAAACGAAGAATTTTATTTAGATCAGGCATATAATGCAGGTTCCGTTTTTATTGGGAATTACACCCCGGAAAGTGCAGGGGATTACGCCTCCGGAACCAATCATACCTTACCTACCAATGGATATGCCAAACAGTACAGCGGTGTTAACTTGGATAGTTTTATGAAGAGTATGACATTTCAGAAAATATCGGAAAAAGGAATTCAAAATATAGGAAATACCATTGAACTTATGGCAGAGGCAGAAGGGCTACAGGCACATAAAAACGCTGTCACGCTAAGGTTAAACAGTTTAAAATAGACTGCAAGGCAGCTATTGGAAAAGTAAAAACAGGATTTATGTCCACAATCAAAATTCTTTGGTGTAACTAGAAAAAGGGTAAGACCTTTGTTTTTTTGGTGAGATACCCAATTGTGGAAACTAAACAGTAATATGAAAACCAAAATATTCAATATTAACGATATAGTCAGGGAAAATGTAAAGGGATTAAGTCCTTATTCATCGGCTAGGGATGAGTATATCTCTGATGGTTCCAAGATGGTAT
>CAXAVP010000119.1:0-12782 GCA_963972175.1 uncultured Arenibacter sp. | reverse complement strand
AAGCCATTGGGCCATGGTCTCCTTGGATCATTAAGGGGCCCATTGCGGTCTCAACCTTGGAAATGGGGCCGCCGGTAGGCAAGGGTACTTCTACATTGGTGTGTATTAATTGTCCGTTTAATTCAACCGTTACAAATTTGGCATTGGCAATCTTTTGTCCGGCCTCATCAAATTTTGGAGCCTCAAAATGAATTTTTAGTTTTTGCCATAATCCTGGGGCCTTGGCAGGGTTGCTTAAAGGGGTGATGCCCAAAAATACCTGGGAAGGCTCTTCTTCCCAGTTTCTATGGATACCTCCAAAATCGCTGGAAGAAGGGTGTAATACCCCCCAGCTGTCCTTAATTTGCAATTCGTACCTGCCCTGTAAATAAATACCGGAATTGGAACCTTTGGGAATTAAAACTTCCAATTCCAATTTTATATCCCCGTGTTCCCATTTGGTTAATAGATGGTCTTTTTGGGTGGAGGAATAATTGTTGAACAAAATTCCTGTACCAGCTTGGACCCTTACCGGATGCGGTAATACCTTTGCCTTTCTGCGTTTTTTTCTTTTGGATTTTTTTTCAGGCTCCGTTTCATGATGAATGTGGACCGGGGTGTCCCGGTCAGCAACAACTTCGCCAACAATTTGCCAATTTCCGACTTGTTCTTGAAAGTCGTTTAAATTTTTTAGGGATAACTGCTCTTGTGCGAACAGGCTACATCCGAAAAAAAGTAATAAAATAGATAGTTTGAGTTTCATTGAGTTTACAATATTTCAGAATTAATTTGAGGCTAAAAATATCACATTAATAAATTATCAGAGCTCTTGCCATTGACATTTAACATTTGGGATGAAATACTTATTATGTGGATAAACAATCACAACTTTTTGTTTTTTTTAAAGAAAATAAACACTGCTGGTTTTTTGTGCTTGATAACCAGTTAGTTGATTGTTTTTTGGGTGGCCTTGTTATAGAAAAGCCAAAAAACTGGCTTGTTTTTAACGGTTGGAAGCAGGGAAATTTTAAATTTCATTTTTAGTATAAAGGGGAAATTAAATACCTTGCCGTTCAATCCCAAGTTGGAGCTACTGTATATAAGGCCATTTTATTGCTTTGGTATGCAATAAACAGTTTTATAGGGCATCAACTAGAGTGTCTTTTTGTTGGGAATAAAGCATATAAATAATTAAGTAATGAGTGATATTAAAAGGTTAATTGTAGCAATTGTATTTTTGGGGCTTTTGGGATCATGTGGCCAAAAAAACGAAAGGATATTGGTGTTTAGCAAAACTGAGGGTTTTAGACATGGATCTATTGAGGCGGGAGTTTCGGCTGTGAAAAAAATGGGAGCGCAAAATGGTTTCGAAGTCGACGCTACCGAGGATGCAACTTATTTTACGGAGGAAATACTAAGTAATTATGCCGCGGTGGTTTTTATGAATACCACGGGTGATGTTCTGGATGAATCACAACAGGCAGATTTTGAGCGGTATATTCAAGCAGGAGGTGGTTTTGTTGGGGTGCATGCCGCCACGGATACGGAATATGGTTGGCCCTGGTATAATAAATTGGTAGGGGCTTATTTTAAAAACCATCCCAAAGTACAGGAGGCGCAGTTGCGGATAGTGGATAAGAACCACGAGGCCACGGAAGGTATGGCCGATACTTGGATGAAAAAGGACGAGTGGTACAATTTTAAGGATATCAACCCGGATATAAAGGTGTTGTTGGAAATTGATGAAACAAGTTATCAGGGCGGGGAGAATGGTGAGCACCACCCCATATCTTGGTATCACGATTATGATGGGGGTAGGGCTTTCTACACCGAAATGGGGCATACCAATGAAACTTTTGAAAATCCAGATTTTGTCAAGCACCTTTTAGGTGGACTTAACTACGCCATGGGAGATGGCAATTTGGATTATGCCAAAGCCAAGACCGAAAGAATACCGGAAGAGAACAGGTATGTACGTGAAGTGTTGGACTTTAATCTGAACGAACCCATGGAGCTGGAAGAATTACCTGGCAGGGGAATATTATTTGTGGAACGTAGGGGAGCATTGAAATTATATGATTTTAAGGAGGAAAAAACAAAGGTAATAGCTCAGCTGGATCTGTTTTATGGTAATGAAGATGGACTTTTGGGGATAGCGGTAGATCCAAATTACGCAAAAAACAATTGGATCTATTTGTTTTATTCCGCCCCCGGCGAAGAATCCAAACAACGTATTTCAAGGTTTAGCTTGGAAGGGGATAACTTGGACCTGGAATCGGAGAAAATTCTACTCACGGTCCCAACCTTGCGCAAATGCTGTCATAGTGGTGGAGCGCTGGAATTTGGACCCGATGGAAATCTGTTTATAGGTCTGGGCGATAATACCAACCCCTTTGAGTCTTCCGGTTTTGCGCCTATAGACGAAAGGGAAGGAAGGGCCTTGTGGGATGCACAAAGGTCTGCGGCCAATTCCAACGATCTTAGAGGAAAGATTTTGAGGATTAAACCGGAGGATGATGGTACATATTCCATCCCGGAGGGCAACCTATTTCCTGAAGGCACACCCAATACTAGACCGGAGATCTATGTGATGGGAAGTAGAAATCCGTTTAGGTTTTCTATAGATAGTGCAACAGGTTACCTCTATTGGGGCGATGTGGGACCAGATGCCGGAAAGGGTAAACCGGACCGCGGGCCACACGGTATGGGCGAATTTGATCAGGCGAGGCATGCGGGGAACTGGGGATGGCCCTATACGAGAGGAAATAACCAATCCTATAACGACTATAATTTTGCGACCGAAACATCGGGTGAGAAATTCAATCCGGAAAAGCTGATCAATGATTCTCCCAATAATACTGGGATACAAGAGCTTCCGGCTGCCCAAGAGTCTATGATATGGTTCTCCTATGGCGAATCGGAAGAGTTTCCTTGGTTGGGTTCTGGAGGGGTTAACCCCATGGCGGGACCAATTTATCACGCCTCAGATTACCCAAATGCCACCAACCATTTCCCACCGTATTTTGAAAATAAGATTCTTTTGTACGAATGGATGAGGGATTGGGTGTATGTGGTAACATTGGACGAGGACCACAACTATGTAAAAGCTGATCCTTTTATGCCCAATAGCGAGTTTTCACATCCTATGGATATGCTCTTCGCATCTGATGGAAATCTTTACGTATTGGAATACGGGCAAAAATGGAATACACAAAATATGGATGCCCGCCTAAACAGGATTAGTTACGTAAATGGCAATCGTAAGCCTGTATCCAGAATTACAACCGATAAAATGGTGGGTTCCCAGCCCTTTACAGTTAATTTTTCTCGAAGTGAATCCGTAGATTTTGACATGGATCCACTTAGCTACGAATGGTACTTTAATTCAGAAGAAGTTCAGGATACCGCTGAGAATCCTAGCTTTACTTTTAACGAACCGGGCAACTACACCGTCCGTTTAAAAGTGACGGATTCCCAAGGTAATACGGATGAAGCCACTACCAAAATTCTGGTTGGAAATGATGTGCCAGAATTGAGTATTGAACTTGATACCGAAAATAAAACCTTCTGGAAGGGTAGAAAAGTAGGGTATAAGGTAGTAGTAACCGATAAACAGGATGGAAGTACCCTAGAGGGTGGCATTGATCCCAAAGACGTTAAGGTTACCTTTAATTATATTCCCGAAGGGGAAGATATGGTGAAGGCCACGGTGGGCCATCAACAAAATACAGTGCCAGAGGGGAGATTGCTTATGGATGATACGGATTGTAAAGCCTGTCATGCTGTTAATGTGAAAGTTAACGGGCCTTCCTATGAGGAGATTGCCCAGCGATACTCCCAAAAGGACAAAAACTACCTAATTGATAAAATTATTAAAGGTGGATCTGGCGTATGGGGAGAAAGTATGATGTCTGCGCATCCGCAATTAAAGGTAGATGAAGTAGGTAAGATAGTGGACTATATCTTATCACTGAATGCTAAAGCAGGAGGTGATGAGACCTTCTTGTCTTTAGAAGGGCATCTGGGCTTTACAGATCATAAGGCCAAGGAGGTTGATGGTAAATATGTGTTAATGGCCTCATATGCGGACAAAGGAAGTGAGGAGCAGCCAGAAGCTACCCTGTCCGTAAGGGATCAAATTGTGTTTAAGTTTCCAAGATATGGAGCTAAGGATGTAAGTGTTAAAAGTGGAGGATTAAGCGTTTGGGAAGCAAATGGCCATAAGCTGATAGGGGCTATCAAGGACAATTCTTTTATAAAATTTAGGGATATAGATTTGGATGATGTAAAAAGTATAGACCTGTCCATGTATTTTGGAGCAGACCACAATTATGAAGGCAAAGTAGAGATCCGTGAAAATGACCCCAAAGGAAAAATTATAGGAGAAGCCACTTTAAAGTACTTTAATAAAGAAAAAGGAAGTGAAAAGAATTATAATGTGGGAGTAAAACCTACGACTTACAATGGTGTTGTTTGTCTGGTGTTTAGGGGAGCAGGTGATAAGGAAGATGTTGTCGCCAATTTTATTGCTATGAAATTAAACCATTGAAAGCCTGTTGAAAATAAATAATAGGTTGTAGTGCCGGGTATTTTGCGCTAAAGTGCAGGGATACTGTTAAAACACTTTTAAAATGGTGACTTTAATGTCATTATACCCATTAATTATATAACTTTATCAGTTGGTGTTGCTAATGGGAAGAACGTATTTGTATTGAAATAAAGGGCGTTTGTTCTAGGTGACCGGTATATTTTATTAAGATATTAATCAATTAAAGCATACAGCATAGTATTATGGAAGAGAAAATGATGATTATAGATCCTCACGTGCATATGACATCCAGGACTACCGATGATTATGAGGCGATGGCCGCAGCAGGGGTAGTAGCTATTATAGAGCCCTCATTTTGGTTGGGCCAGCCGCGTACCCAAGTAGGTTCTTTTCAGGATTATTTTAGCAGTCTGGTAGGTTGGGAGCCTTTTAGGGCCAGCCAGTTTGGGATATGTCATTATTGTACTATTGGATTAAACTCCAAGGAGGCCAATAATGAGGCCTTGGCAGAGCAGGTAATTGAGTTGTTGCCGCTGTATGTGCACAAGGAAAATGTTGTGGCTATAGGGGAGATTGGATATGATGATCAGACCCCGGCAGAAGATAAGTATTTTAGGATGCAGTTGGAGTTGGCCAAGGAGTTGAACATGCCGGTACAGGTGCATACGCCGCACCGGGATAAAAAAGCGGGGACCATAAAAAGTATGGAAGTATGCTTGGAGCACGGCTTGGACCCTTCAATGGTGGTTATAGACCACAATAACGAAGAAACAGTCAAGGAAGTCTTGGACCGTGGTTTCTGGGCGGCCTTTACCATCTATCCGAAAACCAAAATGGGAAATGAAAGAATGGTAGAAGTTGTGCGCAACTATGGTAGTAACAATATCATAGTGGATAGTTCTGCAGATTGGGGTGTAAGTGATCCCCTTGCCGTGCCAAAAACAGCTTCCCTAATGTTAAAAAGAGGGATTGCGAAAGCCGATGTGGTGAAGACCTGTTATCAGAATGCCTTGGATATCTTTGGTGTAAATGGTAAGATGAAAGAGACCGATTGGTTAAAGCCAGAGGGCATCAATCAAACAAAACTATATAATGATAATAGTGTTTTGCGAGGGCAGGAGCCTAAGGTAGATTCGGATAAAATAGTATGATGAATCCTGTAGTTAAAGGATATTTGCGACTTGCTAGGCCAGCCAATTTGCCGACTGCCGCTGCGGACATTTTTGCGGGAGCGGCTATTTCCGGATATTTTGTCAATGTACCCATGGATGGTATATGGGAATCCAGTAGACTATCGGCATTTTTGTTATTGGCCTTTGCCTCCATTTTTATTTATGCGGCAGGGGTAGTGCTAAATGATGTGTTTGATCTTAAATTGGATAAGATTGAACGCCCTGAAAGACCTATTCCATCTGGTTTAATTCCGTTGAGGTCAGCTGCTATTTTTGGAGGGATTTTACTTAATATAGGTGTTTTGCTTGCTTTTATGGTAAACCAGATGAGCGGGATTATAGCCTTTGTACTGGGGATTTTTATATTATTGTATGATGCAGTAGCCAAGCATCACGGCATTTTTGGACCTCTTACTATGGGGGGCTGTAGGGGATTGAATCTTTTAATGGGTATAACCCTTCTAGGAAGTTTTGACAATTGGTGGTACTTGGTACTTCCCATTGTATATATTGCCGCCATCACCCTGATCAGTAGGGGGGAGGTTCATGGAGATAATAAAAGTCACATCATTTTTTCCGGTTGCCTTTATGCCTCCGTTATCCTGGGGCTCATTGTACTTTTTTTAACAACGGGCCGCAATTTGTTGGAAGCTGTTCCCTTTTTACTGCTCTTTTCCTTTTTTGTCTTCAAGCCTTTGATCGGGGCTTACAGGGACAATTCACCTAATAATATAAAAAAGGCCGTTAAGGCCGGCGTAATAGCTATCATACTGCTGGATGCTACCATGGCTGTAGGATTTTCCTATTGGTGGGTGGGATTGGTAACCTTGTTATTACTGCCCTTATCAATTTATTTATCCAAACTGTTTGCAGTTACTTAATCTTATAGCGAATGTCACATTATAAACCAATAGAACAATCATTTAAAGTCACCTATGAGTACAAGCTCCATTTTACGGAACATCTTTTTGGGCTTAACAACCCATTGTTCAAAGAGCTGATCAATGGCTATAACCCAAAGGGCAATGTAAAGGTGCTTTTTGTGATAGATAGTGGTGTTCAGGAGTGTCATCCGGAATTAGTGGGGCAGATTAACGCTTATTGTAGGGAGTTTGGTTCAGTGGTGAATTTAACCGAGCTCATCTCGGTTCCCGGGGGAGAGCAGTGTAAAAACGATTATAGCATTGTAGAAACCATCTTAGAGGCCGTAAACAATAATGGTATTTGTAGGCATTCATTTGTCGTTGCCATTGGCGGGGGCGCCGTTATAGACATGGGGGGTTATGCTGCCGCCATTGCCCATAGAGGGGTGAAGCTAATTAGGATACCTACTACGGTATTGTCGCAGAACGATTCTGCTGTGGGAGTAAAAAACAGTATCAATATATTTGGGAAAAAGAATTTCTTGGGCACCTTTGCCCCGGCCTATGCCATTATAAATGACAGACATTTTTTAACCACTCTGGAAGAGCGCGATTGGATTTCGGGCATTGCAGAGGCGGTAAAAGTGGCACTGATCAAGGATGAAAACTTCTTCGGATTCTTGGAGGATAATAGTGCAAGGTTACAGGCCAGGGATATGGAGGCAATGGAGTATTTAATCTACCGTTGTGCCCAGATGCATATGGAGCATATAGCACAAGGGGGCGACCCTTTTGAAAGCGGTTCCTCCAGGCCGTTGGATTTTGGTCATTGGGCGGCCCATAAATTGGAGTATATGACCAATTACCAATTGCGACATGGGGAAGCAGTGGCCATTGGTATGGCAGTAGATCTGGTATATGCCCATTTTACAGGACATATAGATAAGGTTACCCTGGATCGTATACTAAAAGTTTTGGAAGATATAGGTTTTAACCTCTGTATCCCACTGGATAGTGATGATGAATTGGAAGAGTTACTGGGCGGTATTCAGGAGTTTAGGGAGCATTTGGGAGGAGAACTTACCATAACCCTTATCTCTAGGATAGGAGCTAAGCACGATGTGCATGAGATAGATATTAATATGATGAGAAATGCCATAGTTTGGTTAAAAGAAATGTACAAGTCCAAAGTTTCCAATAGCATATGTTAATAGATGATAAATACCACTTAAGTTATTGTACCAATATACATCCTGGCGAGGATTGGGAACAGACCTTTGACAGTCTTAAAACCTATCTTTCCAAGATTAAAGAGGCAGTTTCAAAGGAAAAGGCCTTTGGCATTGGATTGCGTTTGTCCAATGTAGCCAGTTTAGGCTTGGACGAAGGGAATAGCTTACAGGAGTTCAAGGATTGGTTGGAGACCAATCAATTGTATGTCTTTACCATGAACGGCTTTCCTTATGGTAATTTTCATAATGAACGGGTAAAAGATCTGGTACATGCCCCGGATTGGACTACCAATGAAAGGTTGGAGTATACCCAAAGGCTTTTTAATCAGTTGGCATTTTTAGTGCCTCCGGGTATCTCTGGCGGTATCTCTACCTCACCCGTTAGTTATAAGCATTGGCACGGTTCTGAAGAGGCATTGGACAAAGCTTTTGGTATTGGGGCTGGGAACATGGCGCAGATTGTTCTACAATTGGTTGAAATTGAAAAAAATACAGGTAAACACCTGCATTTGGATATTGAGCCGGAACCGGATGGGATGATTGAAAATAGTGACGAAGTCCTTTATTTTTATGAATCCTATTTATTGCCTATAGCCAGTAAGCTGCTGATGGCAAATTTGGGATGTGGGGAGAACCAAGCCAAGGAATTGGTATTGAGACATATAATGGTATGCTATGATGTTTGCCATTTTTCCTTGGCCTACGAAGAGCCGAAAATGACACTGGAAAAATTTGAAAGGGCCGGTATTAAGGTTGGGAAAATACAGGTGAGTTCGGCGCTGAAAATTTTGTTCAACGAAGAAAACAGGGAAGAGGTATGGGAGTCATTGGCACAATTTGACGAGCCAACCTATCTACATCAGGTAACAGAAAAAGTTGGCGATAAAGTCATAACTTATGGAGATTTGCCCCAGGTTTTGGCCAAAAAGGAAAGTCGATCAGAACTAAGGGCCCATTTTCATGTACCTATATTTTTGGAAAAATACGGTCAGTTGTTTTCTACCCAAGACCAGATAATTAAGGTTTTGGAATATCTAAAGAACAAGAAGTTTTCAGATCAATTGGAGATAGAGACCTATACTTGGGATGTATTGCCACAAGCCTTAAAGGCAGAATTGTCCAGTTCCATTGTTCGTGAAATTGAATGGTTAAAAAGCAAGTTGAAATAAATGGAGAAAACCGTTGTAATTAATGTCGTTGGCTTAACCCATGGTCTAATTGGGGAGCATACACCTTTTATAAAATCTTTTCTAAACAAGGGTGCATCTGCAAGTATTACCCCGCAGCTACCCGCAGTGACCTGTTCGGCACAGGCAACTTATTTAACGGGTAAGACACCTGCCCAACACGGTATTGTGGCCAATGGTTGGTATTTTAAGGAGGAGCATGAGGTGAAGTTCTGGCGACAGTCCAACAGGCTTGTTCAAAGCGAAAAAATCTGGGAAAAACTAAAGAAAAAAAATAAGGATTTTACATGCGCCAATATGTTCTGGTGGTATAATATGTATTCCAGTGTGGATTATAGTGTAACCCCCAGGCCCAATTATTTGGCAGACGGAAGAAAAATTCCCGATGTGTATTCCTTTCCTGCGGAGCTGCGTGACAGCTTACAAGCAGAGCTGGGCACCTTTCCATTGTTTCACTTTTGGGGGCCTAAAACCTCCATAAAATCCAGTCAGTGGATCGCTGATGCCACTATAAAGACCGATGCCTTGCACAACCCTACCTTAACCTTGGTGTATTTGCCCCATTTGGATTATAATATGCAACGTTACGGGACAGATCAAAATGTAATAGGTAAGGATTTAAGGGAGATAGACGCCGTTGTGGAGCAGTTGGTGCGTTACTATGAAAAACAATCGGCAAATATTATTTTGCTTTCGGAGTATGGGATAACCAATGTAAACAATCCTATACATTTAAATAGAAAATTGCGACAAGAAGGTTATCTAAATGTGCGCATAGAAAGAGGTTTGGAACTCTTGGATGCCGGGGCCAGTAAGGCCTTTGCAGTTGCGGACCATCAATTGGCGCATATTTATGTAAAAGACCCTAAGGAAATAGAAACGGTTAAAAATATACTACAAGGCGTTAAGGGCGTAGAGCGCGTACTTAGTGGTCCTGAATTAAAGGAGATGGGCTTGGATCACGATCGTTCTGGGGATTTGGTGGCTATTGCGGATAAGGATTCCTGGTTTACCTATTATTTTTGGATGGATGACCAAAAAGCTCCAGATTACGCAAGAATGGTGGACATCCATAAAAAACCGGGCTATGATCCGGTAGAGATGCTTACCAATCCAAAGGATAAACTGGTTATGCCCAAGGTCATATGGAAGTTGTTGAAGAAAAAACTGGGCTTTAGAACGGTAATGGATATTATCCCTCTTGATGCAAGTCTAATAAAGGGTTCGCACGGCAGGATTCCGGAAGATGTCAATGATCATCCAGTTTTTATAACCAATAAAAAGAACCTTGGTTTGGGCGATACCTTGTTGGCAACGGAAGTATGTGGTATTATAGAAGATCATTTAATAGAAGGCTAAGATGTTAAGCGTATACAAGGTACTTTCAGCGGTGTTTGCCCTATTGTTTGTATGGGCAGCTGTTTTACAATACAATGATCCAGATCCATTGTTGTGGTATTTTATTTATGGGGTAGCCGCTCTGCTGTCCTTTTTGTTTGCTATACAAAAATTGCCTTTGTTGCTTCCCGTAGTAATTTCTTTTGTTTATTTATTGGGAGCCTATGTCTTTTGGCCCAATGAGTTTGAGGGGGTATCCATAGGGGCAGGGGATATTAATAATATTGAGCATGCCAGGGAATCTTTGGGCTTATTGCTTATGGCTTTGGTAATGTTGTTCTATGCCTGGAGGATCAAGGTTGCCAGAAATGGCCTAGACGTCTAGATCAAACTCTTGTCTAAGCAAATCTATAACAGGGTTCTTCTCCCTTAGTTTTTCATATTTTTCCTCTGGGGTAAAGGCAAACTTTTTAGCGGTGGCTTCGTTAACCGTGATTTTTAGTTCAATAAAATGATTGTCGAGTTTTAGTTTTAAGTACTCCATTAAGTCGTACTTGTCCCGTTCAATCTCTTTTTTCATGGTACCATTGGGCAGCTCTATCCAAATGGTGTGATCTTTTAGCAGTTTGGGTACATCGGAATGCAGGTTGGATGCCAATATTTTACGTCCATTCTGGTCCAGAATTTCCACGAAATCGGCCCAATGTTTTTGCATTTCCTCTTCCGTAAAGGGGCTTCTAGGGAGATTTTTTTCATCTATCACCACCTCTTTTTTGTTGAGCTCGTGTTCTTTTTTTGCCTTTAAACTGGAAATGGACAGTCCGGATACTCTCTTTTTAGGGTTCTTTAGGTTTATTTTCGGCTTGGGTGTGGGAGCAGTGGCCGTTTTGTGGTCGCTGGGACCAATGGCTTGTGCGGCTTCTTTGGGCCGTTCTTGTATAGGGTCAGCTGCTGTTTTAGGGGCTGGCTGAGCCGTTGATTTGCTATGCTGTTGATTTTGTTCGGTATTGCTTCCCTTGGTCTCTGTATTCTGTTGTGAGGGGGATGCCTTGTAGTGTGAGGCGGGTATTATAAAATGGGGCCTGAACTTACCGCTCCCTAGGAATTCAGATTTTTTTTTTCTCCATCAAAATCAATGGAGGCCAATTTCATTAGGGTCAATTCTACCAGTAGACGTTGATTTTTACTGGATTTGTATTTTATGTCGCAGTCGTTGGCCAAGTCTATGGCATGCAGCAGAAAAGGTCGCGATGCTTTTTTGGACTGTTCGCTATATTGTTTTTTAGCATCTTCCCCAACTTCTAAAAGGGCAATGGTGTTTTGGTGCTGGCATACCATTAAATCCCTGAAATGCGAGGCCAAGCCACTTATAAAATGATGTCCGTCAAATCCCTTGGACAAAGTTTCGTTAAAAAGTATCAAGAGACCAGGGATGTCGTGATCTAAGATAAGCTCTGTAGCATTAAAGTACGTATCGTAATCCAGGACATTTAAATTCTCGGTAACGGCCTTTCGTGTTAAATTCTTTCCGCAATAGCTCACTACACGGTCAAATATGGAAAGGGCATCCCGCATAGCACCATCTGCTTTTTGGGCTATGATATGCAGGGCATCGTCCTCGGCCTCTATGTCTTGACTTTGGGCAATGTATTTCAAATATTCAGCGGCATCCTTTACTGTTATACGCTTAAAATCAAAAATCTGGCAGCGCGAAAGGATGGTGGGTATAATTTTATGTTTCTCTGTTGTGGCCAGGATAAATATGGCATGTGCCGGTGGCTCCTCCAGGGTCTTTAGGAAAGCATTAAAGGCCGCTTGGGACAACATGTGTACCTCATCAATAATATAGACCTTGTATTTGCCTACCTGGGGAGGTATACGCACCTGGCTGGTAAGCTCCCTAATGTCATCCACAGAGTTGTTGGAAGCGGCATCTAGCTCAAAAATGTTAAAGGCAAAATCCTCTTCTTCATCTTCCCTGCCCTCTTGGTTGATCTGCTTGGCCAAGATACGGGCGCAGCTGGTTTTACCAACACCTCTGGGGCCGGTAAACAATAAGGCCTGTGCCAAGTGATTATTGTCAATGGCATTGGTCAAAGTATTGGTAATAGCCTGTTGCCCAACAACATCCTTAAATGTTTGGGGCCTGTATTTTCGGGCAGATACAATAAAAGGTTCCAAGACTATTAACTTAACTTTTGGCAAATAAATGTACTTGCCGTTATTGAATTACAAATATAAAAATAGCATCCTATTTATAGGGGTATTTAACTTTGTTTAGTATTTTATTTATCAACAATTGAACTACCTTTGCACAAGCAGGTCGCCTTATCGCTCCCCGTATTATGCAGGGAGAGGAAAGTCCGGACACCACAGTGCAGTGTAGCGGGTAACGCCCGTCCATTGAAAGATGAGGACAAGTGCAACAGAAAGTATGTACAGGTTATGCTGTAGTGAAACCA
>CAXAVP010000118.1:0-12837 GCA_963972175.1 uncultured Arenibacter sp. | reverse complement strand
ATCCGAACAGTAGCAGAAGGTAAAAAAGTAGCAGAACTAGACAAAGATTTGCAGAATTTACTGAACAAATGGACAGTAATGTGCAATAAAATTCAAAGAGCACCACACCCATCCAAAGTATTGGTAGAGCTCAACAGGGCTTCCTCCATTCTCAGGGACGTCTTCAATGATTCCTTTACCGGAATTCATGTAGATGACGAAACGCTTTTTGAACAGGTAAAAGATTATGTGCACGAAATTGCACCTCAGAAAGAATCTATTGTAAAGTTGTATACGTCCAATGTCCCGATTTTTGAAAAATTTGGGATAGAAAGACAAATCAAAACTTCCTTTGGCCGAACGGCCTCCATGAGTAAGGGCGCCTATTTGATCATTGAACATACAGAGGCCCTTCACGTTATAGACGTTAACAGTGGTAACCGCTCCAATAAGGCCAAAAATCAGGAAGATACTGCCCTGGAAGTAAACTTATTGGCCGCATCAGAAATAGCAAGACAATTGCGCCTACGCGATATGGGAGGAATTATCGTAGTAGATTTCATAGATATGGGCAAGGGCGAACACAGAAGGCGACTTTTTGACCATCTTAGGGATGAGATGAAAGACGATAGAGCCAAACACAAAATACTGCCTCCCAGTAAGTTTGGACTTATACAAATTACAAGACAACGGGTAAGACCCGAAATGAATATCAAAACAAGTGAGGAAAACCCCAATGGCAGTGGCCAAGAGGTAGAAGCCCCAATTGTATTGATAGACAAGATAAACGCAGATCTGGAGAAATTGTTAAAAGGTCCGGCAAAGGATAACAGTATAATATTAAATATTCATCCTTTTATTGCCGCCTATTTAACCAAAGGGTTCCCTTCTATACGTTCCAAATGGTTTTTGGAACACAAAAGATGGGTTAGAATTCAACCCAGGGATGCCTATACGTATCTTGAATACCGTTTTAAGAACAAAGACGGTAAAACTATATACTAACAAAAAAGCGACTTCCAAAAAGGAGTCGCTTTTTTTGTTTTGGTACTTTTGCATTATCCTGGATTACCAAGGGCAATTAGTCCACCCTTGGGGTCACCACAATATTCCTAAACTCTATAGGACCGTGATCTCCTTGAAAATATAAGGGTCCCGGTTCACCTTCATTGCTATCCAACGCCCCACCAGTAATACCCGGAATTATTTGGTCACAGATAACCTTGGTTCCATTGGCCACCACCGTAACCCTTCTTCCTATTAGGGTTATATCATACTCCTGCCATTCCCCAGCAGCCTTGGCAACCACCTCACTAGGTGTTAAAAAGCCATATACCCCACTGTATTCAACGTCCGAAGGCTCGGCCCCCTTACTATCGGTAATCTGCACTTCATAGCGCCCACGTAGATAAACACCACTATTACTTCCCTTTGGATACTTAAACTCCAAATGCAGTTTAAAATCCTTAAATTTTTCATCAGAAACTAGGTTGGAACCAGATTTTGGACTTTTCAATACTCCAGCTTCCACCAACCATTGATTTTCTCCCATTGCATGCCAACCGTCAAGGTTCTTGCCGTTGAACAGTTTAATGGGCTTGCCCCATTTAGGGTTCTTCGTATGCTCAAGTTTAGGGGCTCTTACGGCCTCCCAAGTATAGGTCTTACCATTGGTATATACCATGGTTCCACTTAATTTATCACCAGTCATAGTGCCTTCAAATTCCATATCCCTATTCCCACTTTCCCATTGTGGGGGAATGGCAAAGCTAAATTTTCCGTTCTCCATTTTTACCTCAGATATTGGTCGAGCACTTCCCATGGCATACACAAACCTCCCAACCAAGGTACGGCTTCCAGAATGACGGATCTCTAACCAAGACGGCAGTTCCTTACCTTCCTGAGAGATTACCATATCCCAACGTCCTTCAATTGAGTTAATTTTTTGTCCATAGGAAAAAGTCACCAATGCCGCCAGCAAGTTCATCGCAAGGAAGCTCACTTTTAATTTGTTATTCATTTTATAAAGTAGATTTTTTTGTTAGGCATAAATATAATTACATTATGCCTAGTTCGCCAATTTAAGTCCCCAAAATTAAAGGTACTAATCCCCTTGCTTTTTTGGGGTTTTAAACAAAATAAACCAGAAGATTTATCAATACCGTAAACCAACGTATATTTACATCTTACCAACTATAAGAAATGGCAGATTTACAATTGTTATGGAGTTGATTAGGGCATTGCTCACCGGTACGGAGCAGTTGCCCTCCCTATCAAATGAGCAACTTATTTTCCATCCCTAGTGCACTTAACCGGACTGCCTAATCCAGGCTCAGGCAAACAGCTTCCTATAATAACCCATAGAGGTATGAAATAATAAATAAACCACTTTAACATATCAGCTAACAAACACCGTTATTCAGCAATACACCCAACAACTCCATGAAATCCCCTAAAAACTCCTTTTCCTTAGATGAAGCCACCAAAAAATTGGAGGCATATTGTGCCTATCAGGACCGCTGCCACAAAGAGGTAGTAGATAAACTTCGAGAAATGCGGATGATTCCCCAAGCCATAGACCAAATCCTTGGACATTTAATTCAGGAAAACTATCTGAACGAAGAGCGATTTGCAAGAAGTTTTGCCAGAGGGAAATTCAACATAAAGAAATGGGGAAAAAAAAGAATTGTAAAAGAGCTAAAACACCGGGATATATCCAAATACAACGTACAATTGGCCCTACAGGAAATAAATCAGCAGGAATATTTAAATGTTTTTGAAGAGCTTGCCAAGAAGAGGCTGGCCGAGATAAAAGACAAGGAGCTGCAGAAAAGGCGAAAGAAATTGGCAGACTACCTATTGTATCGTGGTTGGGAAAGTGAACTAGTGTACGAAAAAGTCTTTGAACTCCTCCCTACAACAAAATAGAAAAACCCGCCTTTTTACCATGAAAAGGACGGGCGTTTACAGTTCTTTATTAATTTAAGCTAAACGAAGCCCCTATACTAAATACAAATTGGTTGTTAAGCTCCTCGGCCAAGGTTAAAGCATCGGTGTTATACTTAGCCAAAGGCGCGGAAATTTCGCTAAACAAACCAAATCCGTCCGTAAAGAAATAACGCACTCCCAAATGACCGCCAAAATTCTTAAGACCCAAGTCCAATCCAGGATAGATATCCGCCTTGCCCCCTAATTGAAAAACAGAACCCAAATTGGCATTGAATCGCGCCCTTAGGTCAATTCGGTCCCCAAAATCGGCATTGATACTCTCCTCTACATCCAGCACATAAGAAGAAGAAAGGCCTATAGAGAAATTTTCACCCAGACCATAGTCATAAATAGCTACAATACCGGTACCGTTATCCTGAAAATTGGCCCCTATCTGGAATTTCATATCTTCCCTACCTTCAAAGGCCTGTGCGTTAACAGAAGTAACGGCCAATACAAACACAAATGCAATAAGTAATTTTTTCATTTTTATCCTACTATTATTAATTTGACTAAAGGGCACAAAGGTATTCCTTTCCCACAAAATACCCTTAATACACCTGCTTATTTGTTCTCTCAATAGCCTGTTCATTTTTCCAATCTATCCACTCCTGACCTTTTAGCTTGCGCATAATATTATCATAATACCGCATCACCAATACATTGTAAAAAGCTTTTCCCAAGTTCAGCGGATTCCTTGCCAAGGCTCTTAAGCTCATGGAAAATCCCGGAGTTATATATTTCATATAATGCCAATACCCCTCTGGCATATACAGCACTTGGCCGTGTTCCAAATGCGCCTTAAATCCGGAGGCATTCTTCAGGGCCGGCCATTTTTCATAATCCGGATTGGAAAAATCTATGCTTTCATGCGTAATTAAAGAGTGTGGCACCTTATACAGATACTTATTCTCTGACTGGGGAAACAGTATTACCTCTTTTTTTCCCGCAAAATGAAAATGGAAAATATTGGCCAAATCAATGTCGTAATGCATAAAAGTGTGCGAATCGGCACCACCAAAAAACAACATGGGCAGCCCTTTCATAAGGCTAAGACCAAAGTCAGGGAAGGTAAAATCTTTCTGCAATTCCGGCACTTCCTTAAGTATGTTCCAAAGAAAAATACGATACTTGGTAGGTTGCTTTTGCAATAGGTCCAAATACTGGGACATTTTCATAGTAGCATGTGGCTCATTAAAGCCATCCTCATGATGTACGGGCCTATCATCATATAAGGGCACTGTTTTATGCCCGGCCACTTTTCGCATATACTCAAAATTCCATTTGGCATAGGCGGGCCAGTCCTCAATGCACTTTTCTATGACCACTGGTTTCTGTGGCCTAAAATAGTTCTTGAGAAACTCTTCTTTGGTAATACCCTTTACCCTTGGAATTTCTTTTAAGTTCAATGCACTATGGTTGTTTATTATATCTACACCCGTTATTGGGCCTGCTGCAAATGAATAAATATTTAGCTGCTGCCAATTATACTGGCCATACAAATCCACTGCCCTAACCTCTTAAACAAAAGTTCTCTGTGCGGCATCATAGACCACCCTTTCAGCGAGCCCATGGCAATCCGGGCACTACCCCAATACGGACCGGCAAAGTTAATAAACCTAAATCAATTCTCTTGAAAGCTTGTACCGCTGCCTGCTATTCCGCTAGATTGGCCTTCTTTTTTGCCGCCTCATTCCGATCAATTGTATGTCCGGGCCTTGTCCATTTCGGTTTTTCACCTTTAGCTTGGTATTGGGATTCTTCGGCCTCTACGGTTTTAGGCTGTGATACCTTTGTAAAGGGTTTCTGGGGATTAAGTCCCAAAAGCTTAAACATCTCCATATCCTCATTTACATCCGGATTGGGCGTGGTAAGCAGTTTGTCACCGGCGAAAATAGAATTGGCCCCTGCAAAGAAACACATGGCCTGTCCTTCTCGGCTCATTTGGGTTCTACCGGCAGACAATCGCACCTGCGTCTGAGGCATAATAATTCTGGTAGTAGCCACCATACGCACCATATCCCAGATAGGAATAGGAGGCAGGTCTGCCATTGGCGTACCCTCAACGGCTACCAAGGCATTGATGGGCACAGATTCCGGTTGAGGATCCAAGGTAGAAAGGGCCACTAACATTCCAGCCCTATCCTCCAAAGCCTCGCCCATACCTATAATACCCCCGCTACAAACGGTAACATTGCTCTTACGTACATTATCTATAGTATCCAAACGATCTTTAAAGGCACGGGTAGAGATCACATCCTTATAATAGTCTTCGGATGTATCCAAATTGTGGTTGTAGGCGTATAATCCAGCCTCGGCCAAACGCTGGGCCTGGTTTTCCGTAATCATTCCCAGGGTACAGCACACTTCCATATCCAACTTGTTAATGGTACGTACCATCTCCAAAACCTGATCAAACTCTGGTCCGTCCTTAACGTTTCTCCAAGCGGCTCCCATACACACCCTGGAACTACCAGAGGATTTAGCGCGTAAGGCCTGTGCCTTTACCTGTGAAACCGACATAAGGTCATTGCCCTCTACATTGGTATGGTAACGCGCCGCCTGTGGACAATAGCCGCAATCCTCAGGACATCCGCCAGTTTTTATAGACAACAAAGTAGACACCTGCACCGTATTGGGATCATGGTACTTCCTATGTACCGTAGCCGCCTCATAGAGCAACTCCATAAACGGTTTATTGTAAATATCCAGTATTTCCTGTTTGGTCCAATTATGTCTTACTTCGCTCATACTTTTTAGTTCTTATCTGGGGCTCCCCGGCTTCCTTTTCCCTCAAACACCTACAAGGAGGACCTACAAGGTCTTCAAGACCTTGTAGGTCTACACCTTGCAGGAGAAAGGCAAGGAAGCCGGGGTCGGGCTAACCGCTATATCTTTTTGGAATTAATTCGCCATGGCTCCATAATCCCAAAAAGGATGTCGCTATTATCCCTAAGCCAACATTGGTTTAGGGGTCAAAAATAACCTATAATCCGCAAAAATTGCAATAAACCATTCCTTAAATTATTGGATTACCCTTTTAAACGGCTTCAAAATACGTTTCCTCTTATAAGAATCAACACTTCAGAAAACAAACTCAATGTCTGGAGAGTTATCTATGGAAATACAAATTTCGTTATTTGCTCAGCAGAACACTCACCGCATTTCCGCCAAAACCTACCGCATTCACCAAAACCTTGTTAATCTGTTTTGGAACGGTATCATGGGTTACAAAAGGCACACCTATAAACTCTTGGTGCCGCAACATTAAAACTGCCAATTCCAAACTCAACATCCCGGAGGTCCCAAATGAATGTCCCACCTTCCATTTATTGGTCGTCAAAGCCGGCACATCTGCTCCGAATACTTTTTTGATGGCCCTTACTTCGGACAAATCTCCTTTAATGGTACCTGGAGCGTGCATCACTACCACATCTACCTCTTTAAGGTCTACCCCTTCCAGGGCCATTTTCATGGATCGCTGAAAACAAACGGCATCTGAGGAAATGCTAATATTGTGTTTTAATATTTCGGTAGCATACCCCACTCCTTCAATACGGGCAAGGGCCTTTTGAATATTACCTCTTTCCAAACAGGCCATGGAGGCCGCTTCGCCCAAAACCATGGTATTTTGTTTTTTATCCAAATCCAATGCCCTACAAGGGTAACCTCCAGGGTCATTGGCCGAAAACCTTGAATAGACTTTTAAAGCCTTCATCTGCGCTATGGTAAAAGGGGTTAAAGGCGCCTCGCTACCCCCTACCAGAAATTTATTGGCCATACCACTTTTAAGCCAGGCTACCCCGTTCAAGAGGGAGTGCAAGGCTGTGGAACAGGTAATGGAATGCGATATTTCTGGGCCTCGGGTCTGTAGGTCATGGGCCACCCAGGAAGATATGTTCCCCAAGGTGGTAGTAGGGGAAGACAGGATAGAAGCCTCACCATTTTCTACAAATTCGGTATGATACTTCTCAAAAAGACCTGTAGCCCCCCTAGAAGAGCCTATGTTCACTCCAAAGTCGGCATCCTGCCAACCAGCTTTGGCAATAGCCTTTCTGGAGGCATAAAGCGCATAAAGCACCGTCTCGTCCAGGTTTTGGTATTTGGGATCAGAATCCCTAACCGCCTTAACCTCTTTTACGCAAGATGTGGACAAAGGGGCCACCCAAGCCCTATGGGCACCAAAAGTTTTCTCCTGCAAACAATTCCCGGACTGCTTATAATTTTTCCAAGCCTCCTCTAGGGTTGTCCCCAATGGGGATATGGAAGACAAAGCGGTAATATAAATAGGTTGGTTCTCCATGGATTAAAAATTAGCCAGCACTTCCTTAATGCTACTATAAATTTTTTGCATTTGCTCCTTGGTCGTAATATAAGGCGCCAAAATATAAATGGTATTCCCTAGAGGCCTAAGAAACACTCCGGCATCCATAAAATGTTTAAACAGTTTATCCCTAACATTTCCATAACGCTCCATGGCAATATTAAGATCCAAAGCATAGATAACCCCAATTTGCCGGGTAGAGGCCACTTTGGGGTGGCCCTTTATTTCGGCATCAAACTCCTGGTGCCACCGTATTATTCGACTTATATTTTTTTGAATTGCCTCCGATTTCAGCAATTCAATTCCCGCCAAGGCCGCAGCACAGGCCAAGGGATTTGCGGTATAGGTGTGCCCATGAAAAAGCCCCTTTGCTATATCCTCGCTATAAAAAGCATCGTACACCTCCTTGGTACAGCTGGTCACCGCCATAGGGAGCATCCCTGCCGTAAGGGCCTTGGACATACAAATAATATCGGGCTTCACCTCCATATAATCGGAAGCAAAGTGCCTTCCGGTCTTTCCAAATCCCGTCATCACCTCATCGGCTATGGCCAATACACCGTGGGATTTTATCACCTTTAAAATTTTTTCCAAATGTTCTGCCCGATGCATTTTCATGGCTGCCGCGCCCTGCACTAGGGGCTCGTAGATGAACCCGGCAATAAAACCAAGATCTATATTATTTTCCAGTTCATGCAAGAGGCTGCCAATATTGTCATCCTTGGGAACAGGAATCCGCTTTACCTCAATAAAATAATCCTCAAACGGACCGTTGTAAACGGACAGGCTGGAGACGGACATCGCGCCAAAAGTATCGCCGTGAAAACCATCTTCAAAAGCCAAAAGAACAGAACGCTTTTCCCCTTTATTGTGGTGATACTGCAGAGCCATCTTTATCCCAATCTCGGTTGAGGTGGAACCATTGTCAGAAAAAAACAATTTTTCCTGATTGGATGGCAAGAGCGGCATCAATGCTTCGGACAATGCTACGGCCGGTTCATGGGTAAACCCACTAAAGACCACCTGGTCCAGACGTTGCATTTGTTGATACACCCTATCAATAATTGCCTCATTGCAATGACCGTACATGGCGGTATACCAAGAAGAAATACCATCTATATACTCCTTTCCATTTTCATCGTACAATACGGCCCCCTTTGCCTTGGTGATCCCTAGCATTTTAGGGTGCAGTTTGTGCTGGGTAAGCGGATGCCAAAGATGCTTCTGATCCCTTTCCGATAGACTTTTCAATTAACTAAGCTTTTTAAATTGCGGTGCAAAGATGGGGAATAATGACTTAAAACACTATCCCTATCCGGTTTCATTTTAGGATATCATACAAACCCATTCCCGTTAAAACACTAGGAGCGGCACCGGCAACCCAAGGTTTTACAAAGCCAATAATGCGGGACGTAGTTCTGCCGCGTATTTCTTTATCACCTCCTTGTTCAGGGTATCCTCATGGCCAATTCTGCCCAAAACCGGAACGCCTGTTGTCTTGGTTATAATCTCTTCGGAAGTAAGGTTGGGCTCCCCATTATATAGAACTGCCACATCATAACCCTTTAACAATAACCACTTAATAGTTAGTAGGGAGTGATTAATGCTCCCCAAATAATGCTTTACCACTACAATTACCTGATACGTAGGCATAATAATATCCAGAATGGTATCTGTATTATTTAAGGGAACCAATATACCGCCAGCCCCTTCAATAACCATATGGTTATCACTTTTGGGCTCCTGTATTTTATTATGGTCTATATATACCCCCTCCAAATGGGCCGCCGCATGAGGACTCATGGGAGCTTTTAAGGAATAGCTGCTCTTATGTAAAACGGTTTTGGAGTTGGAAATTAATTGGGATATCGTCTCCCTGTCTGAATCGTCACCCGTTTGCACTGGTTTCCAATAATCTGCCTCCAAAGCTTCGACCATTACAGCCGAGGCAATGGTCTTACCAACGTCTGTAGATATTCCGGTCACAAAAAAATGTTTCATTCTAATCTGGTTCTGTTATGAATTCACAATTTAGACATTTATACTTTCTTTTTTCAAAAAAAGGAAAAAGTTTATAAAAAAGTCCTTTCCTGTTATAATATATCTCCATTCGCTTCGCCTTGCAATTGGGGCAGACCCTAAGATTACCTTTGTCATCCACGGCATAGGCCCGGACCTCATTGTAGATATCGGTGGCCCTCTTCCTGTCTGAATAATACACCTGTAGTTTAACTCCCCCAATGGCATTGCTGATCATTGGGTCCGAGTTAAGGGTATTTTCGTCCCTTAAAAACACAGGGATACCGTCAGACTCCAGTCGGCCCTTTAATATTTGCACATCTGCTACATATTCAAAGGTAGCCAGGGTATAAAATTCCGATATCGACATAAATATGGGTTTAAATTATTTTGGACAGGGCTAAAAGCACCTCTTCAATTTCATTTTCGGTATTAAAACTGTGCAGGCAAAACCGCAAACGCTCTTGGCCCTGAGGAACCGTGGGAGACATTATAGGCCTCACATCAAATCCTTTCACCTGCAATTGCAAGGCAAAAGCCTTTACCTTTTCATTTCCCGCTAGCACACAACAGTGTACGGCAGAATTACTAGGTATGAAATGGGACTCTAGATCCAATGCCCTAACTTGATCCTTAAAAAAAGTAATATTTTCTACCAACGACTGTTGTTCTTTTTGGGAACTCGACAAAAATTCAAAGGCCGCCTGTATAGTTGCCAAGGAATGCGGTGGCATGGCTGTTGTATAAATAAAACTACGGGCAAAATTCACCAAAAAACGTTTTAGGGCCTCATTACCCAATACAGCCGCTCCATGACATCCCATGGCCTTTCCAAAGGTGACTATAGTGGCAAATACCCTGTCTTCCAAATTCAATTCATTTAGTAGACCTGTCCCCTTTTTACCAAAAACCCCAATGGCATGTGCCTCGTCCAAGACCAGATAAACTCCCTTCTTCTCGCAGAGTACTACCAAAGCTTCCAAATCCGGGGAATCCCCATCCATGGAAAAGACCGATTCGGTTACCACATAGATATCACTATCAACTTTAGACTGCAGCACCCGGTCTATCTGCTTACTCAAATGTTCCAATTGGTTATGCCTAAACTTAAAGCTTTGGGCACGCCCCATGGCAATACCATCCCGTATACTGGCGTGGCACAACTCGTCATAAAAAACTACATCAGTACGTTGGGGAATGGCACTGAAGAACCCTATATTAGCATCATATCCAGAATTGAACAGCAGTGCTGCGGGATTCCCAAAATAGTCTGCCAAGAGGGACTCCAACACCCCGTGCAATGCCGTATTCCCGGTTAACAGACGGGAACCTGTAGCCCCGTTGAAGATATCACCCCCGGCTTCCAAAATCCTGACGGCCTCTTCAAGGATATCCCTTTTTCTGGCAAAGCCTAGGTAATCATTGGAAGAAAAATCTACCAGCCCATTGGGAACGGGCAATTTTCGCAATGCATTGCCAGCCTCCCTAGCGGAGAGTTTTGCCATCAATTTTTTTGGAAATTCGCTCATATTACAAATGTAGTATATCCTGTATTTAAATAGTATATTCGTTTTTAAAAGCTAATAAAATGGAAAACTATTTTTGCTTGTCTCTGCATTATTATGTAAAACACCTATTTACTACAAAATGAAATCTACAGTCCTTAGCCTGCTCATCCTTGCCTTGGCAATAAACGTAAATGGCCAAACCAACCGTTATACCATTTCCTTTGATAATGCCGTACATCATGAGGCAGAAATCACTGCTACATTTCCCGACTTGGGTCCAGGCCCACTATCGGTTCGTATGGGCCGCACCTCCCCAGGGCGCTACGCCCTGCACGAGTTTGCAAAAAACGTATATAATTTTAAGGCGACGGATAGCAAGGGAAAGGCCTTGAAAATTCATAGGCCCAACCCCCACCAATGGGACATTAAAGGCCACGATGGGGAGGTAAATATCAGCTACACCCTTTTTGCCAATCGCGGGGATGGCACCTATTCCCAAATTGATGAGACCCATGCTCACTTAAATATTCCGGCCACCTTTATGTATGTCAACGAGCTGGGCAATCGGCAGATTGAAGTAGATTTTAATCCACGGGAAGACCTTAACTGGAAAGTAGCCACGCAAATGCCAAAGGTTAAAGGCCACACCTATACAGCACCCAATTTGCAATATTTTATGGACAGTCCCACGGAAATAAGCAACTTCGGGCTAAGACAATTTGAGGTAGACAACAACGGAAGTCCACAGACCATAGAATTTGTTCTACATCATAATGGCACCGAAGCCGAACTAGACACTTATTTTGAACAGGTAAAAAAAGTGGTACTGGCCGAAAAGGAAGTTTTTGACCAATTGCCACAGTACGACTATGGCAAATACACCTTCTTGGCCTGCTATATGCCCAATGTCTCTGGCGACGGGATGGAACACCGCAATTCCACCATCCTTACCGATAGGGAGGGACTGGCCGAAGGGGGCATGAAAAATAACATTGGCACCGTAGCCCATGAATTTTTCCACGGATGGAATGTGGAAAGGATACGCCCTAAATCCTTAGAGCCCTTTAATTTCGATCAGGCCAATATGAGCGGGGAACTATGGTTTGCCGAAGGTTTTACCAGTTACTACACCAACCTTACCCTTTGCAGGGCCGGCATCATTAGCCCCAAACAATACATAGAGGGCCTTAGAGGCACTTTCAATTATGTGTGGAATTCCCCCGCCTTACAATTTTTTAACCCCATAGAAATGAGTTACCAAGCGCCCTTTGTGGACGCAGCAACCTCCGTAGATCCAGTAAATAGAGACAACACCTTTGTTTCCTACTATTCCTATGGCAGTGTATTGGGATTGGCCCTGGACCTAATGTTGCGACAAAACAAACTGAATTTGGATGATTATATGAAATTGGTATGGCAGTCCTATGGCAAGCAAGAAACACCATATACCCTGAAAGATTTGCGAAAGACACTGATACAATACGCAGGTAAGGAATTTGGAAATCATTTTTTTGATCGTTATATCCATAGCAGTGATATGCCCAATTATGAGGAGTTGTTCAAATTTGTTGGCGTAGTCCTAAAACGCGACGCTGACAAACCCTATTTTGGGGCCAGTGTTGTCATCAACCAATTTGGGGCGGGTACCATTCAAAGGAACACCCCAATTGGAGGGCCCGCTTACCAGGCAGGTCTGGATTATGGGGATGTTATCACCGCCATTAACAACACCCCACTGACCCCAAATCAAAATTTTAAGGAGCTTATAGCGCAGTTTAAGGTAGGGGAAAGTATAAAAATAGCTTATACCCGCTTTGGTATGCCCAAAACCACCACGGTTACAGTAACCTCAGATCCAACTTACACCATAGAATTAGTGGAAAAGAACGGCAACAAACCAAATAAAAAGGTACTAAAAAACAGAAAGGATTGGTTAAAGATGGAATAATTTTGGCAATCCTACAACGGTTGTACCAAACTTGGCCAATTATCACAAATATTGTACAGCAACAACAGAAT
>CAXAVP010000117.1:0-12857 GCA_963972175.1 uncultured Arenibacter sp. | reverse complement strand
TTTAATATTGATCAAGGTACCGCCCTCCGCATCATATTTCGCCGGTGGTGTGGTAATGACCTCAATAGACTGTACCCCTTTTGCAGAGGTACCACTTAAAAGATTAAGTATATCCTGTGCAGGAAGGTTAACTTTTTTATCGTTGATCATTATTTGTACTCCTCCTTCACCCTTTACGCTTATCTCGTTGTTCATGACAAACACGGTGGGAGTGCTTTTGAGAACGTCCCATATGTCCGAATCGGATAGGGCCGTATTTTCAATATTAAATACGAGTCGGTCTACCTTTTGCTCCACGGAAGGTTTTTGTGCCACCAGCACCACCTCTTTTAATTCCTGAGTGGTATTGTTTACATAAATGGGCCCTATATCCAAATCGCCATTTACATTCACCTCAATATAGTCCGAATGGTTTCCAATATAACTAGCGCGGATGAGGTAATTGTTGGGGAGCAGGTTTGCAAAAGAAAAAAAACCGTCCTCATTGGAAGCCGTACCCTTTACATAACTGGTATCGGCCACTTTATAAAGTAGTATATTTGCAAAGGCAATTGTTTCGCCCTTGGTCTCATTAACCTTACCGCTAAGCTTGTACTCTTGCCCCAGGAGGCATGTACAAATCAAAAAAGAAAATAGAGTCGTAACTTTTATTTTCACAAATAGGGTCACTTGAGTTATAAAATTTTTAAAGTTAACTTTTTATTAACTACCCACAATGCTTTCTTTTAAATTTGTAGTAAAAATCTACCAACTGGATACTTAACCCTTCAAAAGCCTACTTTTTACCTACCACAGTTCCACTCCGGAAAAGGTGTTGGGCCACATTGGAGATTTTTCCTTTAAAAATCATGGATAAAGCCTATCTTTGCAGTTGCCTTGGTTTGCAAGTGATTAATTCTGGTGCAAACCCAAGGAAAGGCAAACTGAATAGCCTTTCGCAGCCATAATTTCTGTTGGGGGACATTCAGGACACGTAAATTGAGCATAGATGAAAAACATTCGAAATTTCTGCATTATAGCGCATATAGACCATGGTAAGAGTACCTTGGCCGATAGACTTCTGGACTTCACCGGATCGGTAACCGATAGGGAAAAACAAGATCAGTTGCTGGATAGTATGGATCTTGAACGGGAGCGTGGGATTACCATAAAAAGTCATGCTATTCAGATGGATTACGTTCACAACGGTGAAAAATATACGCTTAACCTTATTGACACCCCGGGACACGTAGATTTCTCCTATGAGGTATCGCGTTCCATTGCGGCCTGTGAAGGGGCCTTATTGGTAGTGGATGCCGCCCAAAGTATACAGGCCCAGACCATATCCAATCTATACTTGGCATTGGAAAACGACCTGGAGATTATTCCCGTATTGAACAAAGTAGATCTGCCCAGTGCCAACCCCGAAGAGGTTACGGATGATATTGTAGACCTCTTGGGCTGTAAACCAGAGGAAGTTATTCCCGCCAGTGCCAAATCTGGATTGGGAATAGAAGATATCTTAACAGCCATTATAGAGCGTATCCCTGCCCCTAAGGGCAATGCTGAAGAATCATTACAGGCTTTGGTGTTCGACTCGGTCTATAATCCCTTCCGAGGTGTTGAAACCTATTTTAGGGTCATCAACGGTGAGATAAAAAAAGGACAGAAAATAAAGTTCGTGGCCACGAACAAGGACTATTATGCCGATGAGGTAGGTACCCTTAAACTGGTACAACACCCAAAGCAAAGTATAAAGGCAGGGGATGTAGGATATCTTATTACCGGAATTAAGGATGCCCGTGAAGTAAAGGTGGGCGACACCATAACCGATGCTGCCAACCCTACCAAAAACCCCATAGGGGGCTTTGAGGATGTAAAACCCATGGTATTTGCCGGTATTTACCCCGTAGATACCGAAGATTACGAAGAACTGCGTTCTTCCATGGAGAAACTACAGTTAAACGATGCCTCCTTGGTATTTGCTCCTGAGAGCAGTGCCGCACTGGGATTTGGTTTCCGTTGTGGTTTCCTGGGCATGCTACATATGGAGATCATTCAGGAGCGTTTGGAGCGGGAATTTGATATGACGGTTATTACTACCGTACCCAACGTTAGCTACCATGCCTTTACCCGAAAGAATCCGGATGAAATTATCATTGTAAACAACCCATCGGATCTACCGGACCCCTCTACCTTGGACCGTGTAGAGGAACCCTATATTAAGGCTACCATTATTACAAAATCTGATTTTGTTGGTAATGTTATGTCATTGTGTATAGAGAAAAGGGGACAGATAACGAATCAGACCTATTTAACCACGGAAAGGGTGGAGTTAAACTTTGATATGCCCTTGGCAGAGATTGTGTTCGACTTCTACGACCGGTTAAAAACAGTGTCCAAAGGATATGCTTCCTTTGATTACGCGCCTATTGGTATGCGTACCTCAAAACTGGTAAGGGTAGATATTCTACTTAACTCCCAACCTGTAGATGCCTTATCTGCATTGATCCATGCCGACAATGCGGCCAATATTGGGAAAAAAATGTGTGAAAAGCTAAGGGAACTTATCCCAAGGCAGCAGTTTGATATCCCTATCCAAGCCGCCATTGGAGCCAAAATTATCTCTAGAGAGACCATAAAAGCCCTTAGAAAAGACGTAACCGCCAAGTGTTATGGTGGTGATATCTCCAGGAAGCGTAAGCTACTGGAAAAACAAAAGAAAGGTAAAAAACGTATGCGCCAAGTGGGTAATGTAGAAATACCCCAGCAAGCTTTTATGGCCGTACTGAAGCTAAACGACTAGTTGCCTAAACTAAAATACTACATCTTATTTGCGGCCTTTAAAAATTTAAGAATCAAAAGGGCGTGGCCAACCGGTCATGCCCAATATTCCATGCAAATAAGTGGTTATGCTTCCCTTACAACGAGTATCAACAGTCAGTAACATCAATTTAAAATAGCCGATAATCCGTTTATTATATAGCTATTAAAGTTGATCTACTACTAGGTGTATCCCAGTATAGATGATTCAAGTAAGCGCCTAGGCTTTTCGCTTTACCAATACCAGCCCCAATATGGTTAGCCCTGCGTTTACCGCAATATTGATAAAACCAAAATCAAAATTAAAGGTTTGGTCAAAGTAGACGCTCAACAGATAGGTAAGTACCGGTGCCATTATACAAATAAGAGGCACCCACTTGTCCCGTACGCTGATTTTGGTAAACATCCCCAACATATATAGTCCCAACAACGGTCCGTAAGTATAGCCCGCCACCTTGAATATAAGCGATACCACATCTCCCCTACTATTGGAAAACAACATTATAATTAAAAATAACACTACCGAAAAACCTAGCAATACCCAGTTCTTTAGTTTTTTCTTGGTTTCACTGGATTTATGGGAAATGTCCAGAAAATCATAGGTAAAAGATGTTGTTAATGCCGTTAGGGAAGAGTCCACACTGGAAAAAGAAGCAGCGATGATTCCCAGTAAAAAACTAACCCCGGCAAAAACGCCCAAATGGTTCAAAGCCAAGTCCGGGAAAAGCTTATCTGTGTCCAACAAGGTACCGTTTTCCCCTATGGGCAAGCTTATTCCATTATTCTCGGCATAGCTGTACAAAAGTATGCCCAATCCCAAAAATAAAAACTGGGTAATAGCCAATATCAGGCTATAGGTAAGCGTATTTTTTTGTGCGTCCCATTGATTTTTACAAGTCAGTGTTTTTTGCATCATGTTCTGGTCCAAGCCTATCATGGCTATAGCGACCAGGATACCTGCTATAAACTGCTTATAGAAGTTGTTGCTGGACTTACCGTCCCAATTAAAGATATCAAAATACCTATGTTCCGTAACATGCTGTACAGCCCCGGTAAATGATAAATTTAAAGAAGTGGTAATAGTATAAATGGTAATTACGGCCCCCAATACCAAGAAGGTAGTCTGAAGGGTATCGGTCCAAACAATGGTCTTTATACCAGATTTATTGGTGTACAACCATACCAAAAGCAAAATTATGATAACAGTAAGAGGAAAAGGGATCCCTATCTTGTCAAAAAGGGCGAACTGAAGAATTTTGGAGGCAAGCAACAACCGTAGTGCCGCTCCAAAAGACTGGGATACCAAAAAAAACAAAGACCCGGTCTTATAGGTTTTAGAACCATAGCGCTCATCCAAATAGGCATATATGGAAACCAAGCGCAATTTGTAATACAATGGTATTAAAACAAAGGTAATAAACAAATACCCCACTACATTACCCAAGATAAACTGGTAAAAATAAAAACTGTTGTTCCCTACCATACCCGGTAAGGAAACAAAAGTGACCCCAGAGAGTCCGGCCCCTACCATTCCAAAAGCTACCAAAAACCAAGGCGACTGTCGGTCTCCCGTAAAATAAGACTCGTCACTTCTATTTCTGGAGGTGAAATAAGAAATGGTCATGAGCAGGACAAAATAAATGGTGATTATGGCTAAGACTAATAGTGGATTCAATACAAGTAGATTTTATATTGTTAAAAGTACTGTGTGTTCTATACAATTTTTAATGATACCCTTAAATATGAGCAAGAAACGATGACATTTACTCCTTTAATACCGCGTCTAGGTATCAAAGCTGTGCTTCTTTTACTTCCTTATCAACTTTTAACAGCTTGCCCAAGTAAACCAACTTACATCCCTCTGAAATATCATCAAAATCCTTACTAAATGAAGAAATAATCTTTAAGTCGCCATCCAATGTTTTTATGAATAAGGGAACTATATCTTGGTCTGCCTTGGTTATTTCAATAAGGCCCTCATAATGTTCCTTGCCCTTTAATTCCATTTCATGGATATTGGGATATTTTCTTGCGGCTTCCGTTAGGGTGATAAAATCATCGGTATGCGAAAATAGTCCTTCTTTAGGATTGTTTTCCGGGTCGTTCATTTCATCGGTATTCACCAATCGGAACGAACCCTGCTCCCCAAACTCCTTTTTAAAGGTATCTATGGCATAGGTGTTAATCTCAGAGTTGCCCGTCAAGGCCATTAAGTAACCAACGTCGTTCAGTTCAATATTATCGGTTAGGGTATCAGAATAAATATTGGCCACAAAAGCCTCCAAGCCAAGGCGCTTTGCTTTTTCAATATTATTTTGGTTATTGTCTATCAACACCACGTGCCTTTTGTTCTTTTTAAGATAGCTTGCTATTAACCTAGGTACCTTGGAGGCACCAATGATGAGTATCCCTTCGGACTTTTCCAAAAACACCCCAAGTAATTTGGACATCAAGCGTGCCGTAGAAGCATTGAGCAATACCGTACCCAACACAATCATAAATACCAGTGGGGTAATATACTCCGCTCCGGGCTCGCCCCTTAAAATTAATTTGGATCCAAATAAGGAAGCAATACCTGCTGCCACAATACCCCTTGGGCCTACCCAACTAATAAATAGTTTTTCCCTAAAACTTAGGTTGGTCCCCATTGCACTCAGAAATACCCCCAATGGTCTTACCACAAAGACCACAATGGCAAAAAGAATCAAGGTATTGGGTGTATACAACAATTCCAGTTCCGGTAAGTTCATACTTGCCGAAAGCAATATAAACAGCATAGAAATCAGAAGTATACTCAACGATTCCTTAAAATATAGCAGTTCCTTTATATTGGGCAACTGTGTATTTCCCATTACCATTCCCATGACCACCACGGCCAACAGCCCGGATTCATGTGCAAAAAGTTCGGAGATTACAAAAACTGTAAGTACTACGGAAAGCGACACCACATTTAACAAATAGTGGGGCACATAATTTTTTTTAATGGCCAGGGTCAAGGCATGTGCAAAACTAAAACCAAAGGTGAAGCCCAACAATAGCACTTTTAAAAATTCTACAAAACCTGTCTGGGTATATCCTTGCCCTTCGCCAATACTGATAAACTCAAAAACCAATACCGCCACAAGAGCCCCTATGGGGTCTATTAAAATACCTTCCCATTTCAATACTGCCGACAAATCCTTTTTTAAGGGTATGTTCCTAAGAATAGGGGTAATTACGGTAGGTCCTGTAACTATAATAAGTGCGGAAAACAAAAAGGAAATTTGCCAGCTTAGTCCAAAAATAAAATGTGCGGCCGTTCCTGCCAAAAAGAAGGTGACTGCAGCTCCCACCGTAATCAGCTTGGTTATCATGGGTCCTACATTGGCCACCTCGGAACGTTTTAAGGTAAGCCCTCCTTCAAAAAGAATCACCCCTATGGCCAAGGACACAAAATGATAAAGGCTTTCCCCAAGGAACAAGCCCTCCTTTTCGTTCCAAATAGGTCGGATCAATTTTGTTCCGTCCTCGGTAAACAATGTAGATATTGGGCCCACTAATAGACCTATCAAAATCAGGGGTAAAATGGCCGGCAATTTAAAACGCCATGCCACCCATTGGGCTATTATTCCAAGAATGATTATTCCAGCAAGTTCTACCATAAAAAAATTTGAAGCAATATAAGTTTTAATCTAGAAAAAATCCGTCTCTCTCAAAAAAAACCTTGCCCTAAGTCTTGCAACCCCTATACCAGTTGTTTGTTCATCTGCACCAAATGTTAAAGAGAGACCGCCCATAATACAGGAATAGTTTATTTTAAAAAGCAGCTGTTCCCACTATTACCCATGGGATAAGGCTGCAATCATACACAGTCCCAAAACGCCACTATCGTACAAGATTACTTAAGCTCTGGCCATTTGTAAACAAATATGGGACATAGGCGGTGAACATTTTGTTCTGATTTCAACCAAGTTTCTAATCGGCATATCAAATATTTTTTAGAACTAAGGTGATAGAAACCAAATAATTCCCTATTTTTTAGTTGTAAATTATACCTATATGGCAGAACCGTACATTCTAGAGCTTCTTCTTATTTTGATTGCTGCTTGGATAGGGGGCATGCTGGCCAAGCGTATAGGTTTTCCGCCCATTCTGGGAGAACTCTTAATTGGCATTATTTTGGGTCCCGCACTTTTGGGATTATTGGAAACTTCAGCTGCCGTAGATTCCCTTGCCCAATTAGGTATTATTTTCCTTATGGCCTATATAGGAATGGAAATTAATTTTAAGGACCTAGGAAAAGCCTCCTGGCCCGGATTGCTGGCGGCCATTGGTGGTTTTGTAGTTCCTTTTGCCTTGGGGTATTACACCATAATAGCTTTTGATGGCACCCAAATGGCGGCCGTTTTTGTTGGTATTGCCGTTGGGGTAACCTCCTTGGCCACCAAAAGTAGGATTTTGGTCGATTTAAAGCTCTTGGATACCAGAATTGCCTATGTACTCATGGCCGGAGCCTTGATATCGGACACCTTGGCCTTGGTAATCTTTGCAGGAATTATTGGTTTTGTGGACGTGGGCAGTGTAAATGCCGGGGCCTTGAGCTGGGTAGCCGGTAAAGCCATCTTATTTTTTATTGCCACCACTTTAATCGGAATTTACTTTTTCCCCATACTGGGCAAATTGTTGTCCAAAGTAAAATCGTTGGTACGTACCTTCCATTTTACCGTTATGCTGATCATTGTATTGGGCTTTTCAGAACTCGCTGAAATTGCGGGACTCCATGGTATTTTGGGAGCTTTTATGGCGGGACTCTTTATGCGGGAAGGGGTATTTTCCAGACAGGTCTTCAAAGACGTTACCATAGTTTTCCACGATGTCGCCATTGGGTTTTTGGCTCCTATATTCTTTGTTACCGCAGGTTTTAATGTTAGTCTGGAAGTTTTTCAGACCAATCTATTATTACTCATACTCGTAATTGTTGGGGCAGTGGTAGGTAAGATTTTAGGTACCGCATTGTTCTACCTGCCCAGCGGATATGGCTGGCGGGAAGGTATTACCATTGGTACCGGAATGAACGGAAGGGGGGCCGTAGAAATTATAATTGCCGGGATAGGGCTTCAATTGGGAATCATTAGCACAGAAATATTTTCCATTCTGGTGTTTATGGCCATAGCAACCACTCTCACCGTTCCCTTTTTTCTTACATGGACCACCAATTGGCTGAGAAAAAAGGGGAAATTGGTAAAGCAAAAATCCAGAACAGGTTACCTTATCCTAGGAGCCAACCCCTTGGCCGTACACATGGCCAAACATCTAGGGGAAAACAGTGAAGTGGTCCTTATAGACGCCAATAAAGATCTGGTGAATGAAGCCAATGAGCAAGGTATTAAGGCCATTCAGGGAAATGGGTTAAAAGAGGATACCCTCCAGGCTGCCGATGCCATCACCAAAAATGTCTTTATCGCCCTAACAGGGAATAACGAAATAAATCTCCTTACTGCCCAATTAGCGCATAATTCCTTTTATATTCCCAATAAAATAGTATTGATTTCCCCCGGTAGCAACGGTGCCGGAACCCACCTATTGGATTCCATGGGGGCATCGTCCTTATTTGCCAACAAAACCGATCTTGGTCCCTGGATCTATAAAATATCGACCGGCGAATATGAAGAACAACAGGAGAAGGTAGAACTGACTATCAATACCAGGGACTGGGTAAAAAATAGGGGCTTGGATACAGGTATCCTTCCTATTATAATTGTGGACGAATCAGGACAAAAAAGGCCTTTCCACTTTAGAGATAGCATTATTGCCAATGAGAAGGTTATCTATTTATTATAATTGTTAACCCCACTACCCCCAATAAAATGTTAAAAATCCCCTAATAAAGCTAGGTTTCAAAGAATATGCCTCTCCCTTTTCTTATTTTGCATTGCTTATTTAAATTCCATGGAGTTATACCCTATTGAAGCAGGAAATTTTAAGTTGGACGGCGGGGCCATGTTTGGCGTTGTCCCAAAATCCCTTTGGAACAGAACCAACCCTGCCGACGCCAATAATATGATAGATATTGCCGCGCGATGTCTTTTGGTAGAGGAAGGAGACCGCTTGATCCTTATAGACACTGGAATGGGCAACAAACAATCCGATAAATTCTTTGGTTATTACTATAGGTGGGGCGACCATAGTTTGGACAATTCCCTAAAAAAGTACGGCTTCCATAGAGATGATATTACCGATGTTTTTCTTACCCATTTACACTTTGACCATTGTGGGGGAAGTATTCAATGGAACAAGGATAGGACAGGATACGAACCCACCTTTAAAAATGCCACTTTTTGGACCAATGAAGACCATTGGAACTGGGCCATACAGCCCAATGAAAGGGAAAAGGCATCCTTCCTTAGCGAAAACCTCCTCCCCATGCGAGACAGTGGACAGTTGCAATTTGTTAGCAGAAACAACGGACCTTATGTTTCCAAATCGGAATTGGACTTTGGAATTTTATTTGTAGACGGACATACCGAAAAACAAATGATACCGCATATTGACTATAAAGGCAAAACCTTGGTCTTCGCGGCAGATCTATTGCCCACAGTGGGCCATATTCCCCTACCATATGTAATGGGCTATGATACCAGACCCCTATTGACCCTTAAAGAAAAGGCCTTGTTTCTGGACAGTGCTGTTAAAAATAACTATTACCTATTTCTGGAACACGATGCCCATAACCAAGTCTGTACCTTGCAGGAAACTGAAAAAGGAGTTCGTTTAAAAGAAATATATACCTTTGCCCAATTTTTGGAATAAAATGATCTACGGTAGATTCCCATACTTGGTGGCCTGCACCATATTGCTAGGCTTTGGTTGTAAAAGATCTGCGGACCATAGCACGGATTTTACCGCCGAGTTTATGTTTACCAAAGGTATTGAAGGCCCGGCCGTAAATGCCAAAGGGGAGCTGTTTGCCGTTAATATTAAGGAAGAAGGCACAATTGGTGTCGTAAACCAAAAGGGAGAAGGGGAAATTTACCTTAGACTTCCGGAGGGGAGCATAGGAAATGGCATAAGGTTTGATTTGGAAGGAAATATGTTTATTGCAGACTACCTAGGCCATAAAATATATAAGGTTAAAAAAAATACTAGAAACTTGGAGGTGTGGGCTCAGGATTCCACCATGAACCAACCCAATGATCTGGCCATAGCCCCCAACCATTATATCTACTTAAGTGACCCCAATTGGTCTAAAGGTAACGGTAGGATATGGATGATAGACGCCTCCCAAAAAATTAGCCTATTGGAAGATAATATGGGCACTACCAATGGAATTGAAATAAGCCCGGATGGCAAACGCCTGTACGTAAATGAATCTGTTCAGCGAAAAGTATGGCAGTTTGATATTAAGGAAGATGGCAGCCTACACAACAAAAAGGAACTTATCTCATTTCCCGATTTTGGTTTGGACGGGATGCGATGCGACATAAAAGGCAATCTATATATTACCCGCTATGACAAAGGAACGGTAGTTATAGTGAGTCCAGAAGGCAAGATACTGAACGAAATTCAGCTCAAAGGAAAAAAGCCTTCCAATATTAGCTTTGGGGGAACCGACGGAAAAAGCTGTTTTGTTACCATGGCAGACCGTGGGTGTATTGAAACCTTTAGGGCCCCATTCAAGGGAAATTCATTTAAATAAACTAATATAATTAAACACTGCAATACAATGACATTAACATTTAACAGAACTATTTTGGCCGTATCGGCCTCCCTATTCCTTTATGGCTGTGGCAGTACCGCTTTGGTCTCTACCCCTATAGAGAATATAGATACCGTACCGCTTAAGACTTCGGCCTTGACCGAAGCCGAGAAAAAGAACTGGGGCCATGCCGATCTACTTTCCGATACCATTCCGGGAATGAGTGTAGACAAGGCCTATACCGATATCATTAAGAATAAAAAAGGGGAAAAGGTAATTGTAGCGGTCTTGGATTCCGGTATGGACCTTGACCATGAAGATCTGGATGGTGTTCTTTGGGTAAACAAGGATGAAATAGCGGGGAACAACAAAGACGATGATAATAACGGCTATGTAGACGATGTACACGGTTATAACTTTTTAGGGGAATCCTATAATGAACAGTTGGAGATGGCACGTATCGTAGATAGAAAGTTGGGCGATGCCGACCTGCAGGCCAAGGCCAAAAATGCCTTGGATGCTGACTATCAAAAGGCCATACAGAATAAAAATCAGTATGAGCAAATTCTACAGGCCGTACAAAATGCCGATTCGGAAGTAAAAGCTGTTTTGGGCAAGGACACCTATACAAAAGAAGATTTGACCCAAATTGAAACTGAGGACGAGACTATGCTAAGGAACATCAGTATATTGATGCAGATGTTCACCATAAAGGATTCTATTCCCGAAGTTATTTCTGAACTAAAAAGTGGTGTAAAACACTTTTCCGACCAACTTAACTACAACCTTAATGTAGATTTTGATGGAAGGAGCATGGTAGGTGATGATCCCTATGACATTAATGATCTGGGCTACGGAAATGGCAATCCAAACAACAGGGTGGAAGATGAAAGTCACGGTACCCATGTTGCCGGTATTATAGCCGCAGAACGGAATAATGGTTTAGGTGCCAACGGTGTAGCCAACAATGTGGCCATTATGAGCATTAGAGCCGTACCCAATGGGGACGAATACGATAAGGATATAGCCCTGGGAATACGTTATGCCGTAGACAACGGTGCCAAAATCATCAACGGTAGTTTTGGAAAGGCCTTCTCCCCTAATGCCGATTGGGTCTATGAAGCCATAAAATATGCCGCCGAAAACGATGTTCTTTTTGTACATGCCGCCGGAAATTCAGGGGATGACCTTGATGATCCCAACAATCCCAATTTTCCCAATGATCAAATTAACAATGGTCCGGAAATAGCCGATAACGTTATTACCGTGGGTGCCTTGTCCAGTAAATACGGTTCGGAAATGGTAGCTTCATTTTCCAATTATGGCAAAATCAATGTTGATGTTTTTGCTCCCGGAGATGCTATTTATTCTACCATGCCCAACAACGAATACGATTTTCAGGGGGGTACTTCCATGGCCGCACCTGCTGTTGCGGGGGTTGCAGCGCTAATAAGATCGTACTATCCAAAATTAACAGCTTCGGAAGTTAAGCAGATAATCCTCAAATCAGGACTTACAACCAAGTCTAAAGTAATTGTTTCTGGAGACGCCTCCAAAGCCATGGATTTTCAGAATATCTCTAAATCCGGTAAAATGGTGAATGCCTACAATGCATTGATCATGGCACATGCAGTATCTAAAGGAAAGATAAAATTATAATACAGCTGATCTGGAAGACCAAAATAGTCCCTCTTGCCAAAGATGGATTATTGTGGTCTTCCAAGGTCATCCCCACCCAAGGCTTTATCCAATGGACAATTTTTAGGGATTTAATTATTTGGGATGATCTAAAATTTACACAGTAGATATCCAAGGGTTACCTACTTCTATTTCTAATAAATTAAAAGATAATTAAATGAAACACAGCAACGGTCTTTTTATTGGTTTGGTACTAGCTATTCTTGGCCTAACCTCTACCCTCAAGGCGCAGAACAATGGCTCTTATTGGCAACAAAAGGTAGATTATACCATGGAGGTTGACATGGATGTTAAAAGCTTTCAATACCAGGGAACCCAAAAATTGGTATACACCAATAATTCTCCCGAAACTTTGAACAGAGTGTACTACCACCTATATTTCAATGCCTTTCAGCCGGGCAGTGAAATGGATGTACGTCTGCAAAACATTGCAGATCCCGATGGTAGAATGATGGATGATGGCAAAAGCCGTATTGCCAGTTTAGGGCCTGATGAAATTGGTTATCTTAGGGTTAATTCCCTGACCCAGGACAATAAAGCGGTTTCCTTTGTGGAAGAGGAAACTATTTTGGTAGTGGAATTAAATACGCCCATCCCTCCAGGGGGGCAGGCTACCTTTAATATGAACTTTACGGGCCAGGTACCATTGCAAATAAGGCGTAGTGGAAGAAATAGCCATGAG
>CAXAVP010000116.1:0-13015 GCA_963972175.1 uncultured Arenibacter sp. | reverse complement strand
CGCGCCAATAAATACCTTCTATACATGGACAGTTCTTCCACGACAAATCCACTGGGGTCTTCCTCGTTTTCCAAAAAATAGGCCGTTCCTGCATCTGCAAAAAGATTAATGCCCCAACTCTTTTGATATTTATAAAACCGCCATGAACAATTCAACATATCTACTCCATTCCCTTTTTGATTATTCTTCATGTTTTCAACAACAAATTCCTTTATAGCCGTGTTCAGCTTATTTTTGTCCTTGATCGGATGTTTTACCAAGTACAGATCAGGGTATACTTGTGATGATATGAACTCCATTTCTTTAAAAAAAAAGTGGTTGACACCCATACTTAATACCACCATACCCAATAAGGAAAGGCTTACTGTGGTATGCCTTTTACTTTGAAACATAAACCTGAGCAATTGGTAACCCAGGAATACTAGGGCAATCAACAACAAAACCAATAAGGCGATGATGATTATCTCCATTGGAACATTTTTATTTGTACCTCACCGGTATAAAAGCTATTGGACATTGTAGTGGTTTTTAATCTGGGTTAAGATGGCATATAGGACCTTGTCATTTTTTTCTATCTCCCTTCGTTTCCAAAAGGTATACTTCCAATATTGGGCATGTAGATATTGGGTATCTGCCTTAAAATATATGTCTTCAAAGAAGGCCTCCTTATTGTTTTGGCCCATTATTTCTTCATGTGCAGACAACAATTCGTCCACTTGTTTTTCAAATATATCTTGGTACAGGCTTTTGGGGACGCTGCTAAAGACATGTTCTTTACACCTGTTAAACGCCTGTTGTAGGCTATGTGGGTTTCTATATCTGTTTAGAAAACCAAGGCAGAGGCTATTGGCCAACGAAGTTCGGTCAGAAAATAGACTGCCTAAAAAAGTAGGGGCCAAAGTAAGATTGTTATAGTCAATACTGGATCCAATGACTGCCATAATAAAGCCCTCTTCCCCAAAATCATTGATCACAACCTCTACTATTTCATTTAAGCACAAAACATCCAGTTTTCCGCTGGTCTGAAAATCTTTCATACATGGGTTGATGATGGCATACTCGGGTTTGGTTAGATCTATGGATTGATAGATGATGGTATTGCCATTAAGCAACTCTTCCCTGGCAGATTCATCGGCAATCATTTTATTCTCAAGAAGTACTTCGTTGAGATGGTCGCCTTCCTGCTTCCTTTTAATCAACTTCAGCGATTCCGTGGAAAAATAATAGGCCACACCTAACGATCCAAGAGCAAAAACCAACAAGATGACAACTGCTTTTTTCATTTCAATCTTTGTAATGATTTTGTACCTCCTTTAAAATGCCATACACTTCGGATGCATTGTTTTCAGTAAAACGACGATCCCAAAAGCTAAATGGCCATGAATACTTAAAAGAACGGGTATATTCCAATGATGGAAAATTAAGGAAAATGTCATCCGAAACATCGTACATGCCATAGAACTCCAAATAGTTGGGTGTTGCAGTTATGGTGTCATATACATCAATTAAATCGTCCACCACTTGTTGACAGAGCTTGTCGTATTTCTTTTTTGAGAAAAACGTATAGATATAGGGTTTGTTGTGATTCCATAACTTACTGATATGTTCTGCCGATCGGTCTACCGATTTCAACTTTTGGCCTATGTACATTAGCTGGCTCATGCGTTCAAAAAAAGCATAGTTTTCCACATCATTCAAGTCTCCATAATTTTCATCAAAATCGTGATATTCATATACAGTGGGTACTACATATAATGACGCATAATTAGATCTTTGGAACGCTGTGGTATTACGATCGTAATCAAACGTGATGTTTAAAACAGTGTTCCAATAGGTTTCCCCATATTCCTGGCTTTCCAAACTGGCCATTATTTCATCCCTTATCGTGTTTTTATAGGAAACATCATTCATAACATTCATTCCTATATCCACAAGGAAAACTTCGTAACCCTTCAAAACATTATGATACTCTTGAAAGTGTTTAAAGGCGATAAGCTCTTTTTCCAAGGAGGCATTTTCATCCGGTACTTCCAAAACACCCATTTCTTGAATCGCGTAACGTTCCTTTCTATTTTGATAGGCTGAATACTCCGAATAAGCATAAAATGATGCTGCCGCAAGGAAAAGTCCGGCCACCACAACCAAGGTCACGGTAATGGATTTCCTATTTGATAAAGCCAAAAGCAGCAGTATCAGCAGGCAAAAAATAACCGATGCACTACATATTATTTGGACAAGCGTCATTACATTCTATTTACCATTCTATGCGCACTCACCATAATCTTCTTTTATTTAACAGGCTGAGCCTTTTCGGCTCCAAATTCATTTACAAACGACACATTTCCACCAAACCTGCTTTGTGGTCCATTCCAAAGGGCCAAAACCTCCGACAACTTATGCCGGAGGTGTTTAAACTTATCTGTTTGGGTTTCTAAAAATCTGTCCAAGCCCTTATAGCTCTTGTTGAAACAACATCACTTGTTTTATTTAAAGAAGAATATATTGTACCAGCAGCTGGGCCCGAGAATACAATAAATTCAGCATTGTATGCATCATTCTCGGTAGAACTCCAATATTGTATCAAGAAGTCATCACCTCCATTGGAAAGGATTACGGGCTGAATAATGGACAAGTTGTTATATACTTCTATCCATTCATCAGAACTTGGCAAGAACCAGTCATCATAGCCATTTAAGCTCAAGTTGGAAACAAGCTCAGCTGCAGTTCCTGGAGTTGCACATCCAGCGGAAATGATTGCAGTGGTATTTGTTTCTCCTGTACCAATGGTTGCACCTGCTGCCCCGGTTAAAATACCTGAGCATCCCCAGGTGGAACTGCTGGATTGGTTTGTAAGCGCTACTACCAAACCTTCATCCCCGGTAGGGTTAACCCAAAAAATGACACCTCCAAATTTGTACTCCCCAACTTCATTTAAATCACCAAGGGTTACAAACGCATTGGCAGAAACGGATTGGGTACCGTTGCTTACCAAAATGGTGGCAAGCATATTGGGGTTGGTCTCAAAATCGAAAAGGGTTTCATCGGCAACCGATAATTCGCCTGTATTTTGGTCTATGTTAAAAGCAGCTGCAGGATTCTGATACGTAATGGTATAGGACAAATTGGAACCACTTGCCTGTAAGGCTCCTACCACATCACCATTGGATGGGTTCTCATCAATTGTTATGTCCGTATTTTGGGCAGCTACTTCGTCAACATCGTTTAAATTAATTGTAGCGGTAGCTGTAGCCGTTTCTGTACCATCATCAACCAAAATAGTTGCGGTAATCACTGGGTTGGCCTCATAGTCGAACAAATTGGGATCAATGACCGACAATTCTCCCGTACTTGCATCTATACTTAAGGCGCCTGTTGGTGTTTGGGATGTAATGGAGAAACTTAGGGTACCACTGCCATTTGCCTGTATAGTTCCTACAATTTGACCATCTGTAGGGTTCTCATCCATGTCAGTGCTAAGGTCTTGTGCAATTAATTCCACTACATCATCGAGGTTTATGGTCACGGTAGCCGGGTTTTCGGCATCAATTTCAGAAACGGTGGCCGAAATGGTCGAATTGGTTTCAAAATCGAACAAGTTGGAATCGGCTACAGTAATTTCGCCCGTTGCAGGATCAATGCTGATGGCCCCAACCGGTGTTTGTGATGTTAAGCTAAAACTGGCAGCAGTGCCTCCTGAGGTCTGTAGTGTACCGATAACCTGGGCATCGGCCGGATTTTCATCCATAGCTATGGAAAAGTCTTGAATGGTTACTTCCAATACATTATCAAGGTTTACCGTAACCAATACAGGGTTCGCGGCATCTTCCAGCATAACGGTAGCAGAAATGGTTGCGTTTGTTTCAAAATCGAATAGTGAGGCATCGGCCACAGTTAGTTGGCCCGAGCTTGAATCAATTGCCAAGGCCCCACTAGGGGATTGGGTCGCAATACTAAAACCTGAAGCACCACCGCTTGTTTGTATGCTTCCCACCACTTGCCCCTCCGTGGGGTTTTCATCAATGGTGGCTTCAAAGGCCTGGGCGGATACCTCGTTTACATTGTTAAGGTTGATGGTTACCGTTACCGTATTCGCTGCATTATCCGCATTAATTGTTGCGGTTAAGGTAGGATTTGCCTCAAAATCGAACAAGGAGGCATCGGCCACGGTAAGCTCCCCTGAATCCGAATCAATGTTCAGCGCACCCGAAGGGGATTGGGAGGTAATGCTGAATTCAAATGCCGTACCATCCGCAGATTGTACGGTGCCTACGGGCTGACCCTCCGTAGGATTCTCGTCCAAAGTAATTTCCAAGTCTTGAAGGCTGACCACTGTAATAGCATCATCATCACTGCTACAACCAATGGTAATAAATAAGGTTGTTAAAATAAAATAAAAGGCTAGTTTAATCTTTTGGTTCATGATTTAAGATTTGATGTTTCTAATAAAAATTTTGGTTAATTCCCATTAAGGCTTAGGATTGCCCATTATTAAGATCAATTTTCTGTAGGTTACCTAAAGCCAGAAATGGTTTTCGCAGCTTAAAGATGCGATAAGACAATCACCCAAAAAATAGCCAATACATATTTGCGTGGTGCCAACGTATATTCGCTGGGTTTAAATGTGTATGCGAATTTGAAAAAATGACTTTACCATATTGGACGGGCGTCCTTAACGGAATAAGCTAGAGGCTATTGTAATGGAGAAAGGTAGCTATAAAAGTTTCTTTCTTACGGGAAGAAACAGGGATTTTTTTTCCATTATTCAAAAAGATAATACCCGATTTATCGTATTTATCAATGAATTTCAAGTTTACCATAAAGGACTGGTGGGGCCGGGTAAAGTTAACTTTTTGCAGTTGCTCCTCATATTCCTTTAAAGGTTTGGACACTACATATTTTTTCCCGTTGGCCAAGTGGAAAGTGGTGTAACCTTTGTCCGATTCGCAGAACAATAATTCTTGCAGATCTATCACCTGAAAACTATCACTAAGGGATAGCACCAAGGTAGCATCATTCTTGTACCAGACTTGTTGTGCTGTTCTGATCCGTTTTCTCTGCTCACTGGATGGTAGGTTTCTTACCTTTTCCAGGGCCAATTTTAATTCATCAACATCCACGGGCTTCAATAAATAATCAGCGGCCCCAATCTTTAGGGCCCTTAGGGCGTATTCTTCATACGCGGTGATAAAGATGACCTTGAAATCCAGGTGTTCTGTTTGGTCCAAAAAATCAAAACCGGTACCGTCCGTAAGGTTGACGTCCAAAAAAACTAGATCTGGCTTACAGGCATTGGCTACCACGACTGCTTCTTTTACCGAAGCACATTCCCCTATCACCGCTACATCGGCTACCAAAGATTGCAGTAAATGGAGTAGGCCCTTTCTAATATATTCTTTGTCTTCTACCAATAATGCTTTCATGCGGTTTCCAATTTTTGATAAGGCAGCACTAAAGTTACCATGGTCCCCTTTTTATTGAACTTGCTTCTGTCCGCAATGGTAACCGATCCTTTCATTTTAAAATAGGAAGATAATATATTTAAGCGCTCCGAGGTGATTTGGGTAGCCAGGGATTTTTTGTCCTTGCCATGGTCCTTTTTCCTGGAATTGATGCCCATACCGTTATCCGTAATAATGCATAGCAATTCTCCCCCTGAATATTTTAGTTGTATCGCTATTTTCCGCTCCTCTTTTTCATTTACAAAGGCGTGTTCTATAGCATTCTCAATAAAAGGCTGGATAAGCATTGGCGGTATTTTGAACATGGAACCGTCTATGCCGTCATCAATATCTATGGAGAATTGATAAGAGTCATTTTCCAAGTGCTGAAGCGCCATATAGTTTTCAACGGCAGTCAATTCTTGCGAGAGCAAGACCATTTTATCCCTTGAATTCTCCAAAGTAATGCGCAGTAATCTTGAAAATTTTGACAAGTAATCAACAGACTTTTTCTCTTCCTTGTTCAAGATCATTCCCTGCAATACGGACAATGAGTTGAATACAAAGTGAGGATTCATTTGCGAACGCAACAATTTTTGTTCCGTGATAATATTCTGGTTCTTGACCCTGATATTATGGAGCTTCTGATAGAAAACCATGCCCCCCAAAAGGATGGACACCAACAAAATACCTATGATGGCCCATAATAGATTTTGTTTTGATCGATCTAGATCCTGAGAGGTTGCCAAAACTTTCTTTGTAAGTTTCAGTTCACGGATATTGGCAGAATCAAGTGCCTGTTTGTACTTATATTCATATTCTAGCTGTGCAATCTTTTCAATATTTTCCTTATTAAAAAGGCTGTCATTGATCCTTTTAAAAAGTTTATGACTATTAAGTGCTTTTTTATATTGCCCAGTGCTTTCATAAATAATTGATAGAAGCCCCAATACCTTTTTTTGTATGTCCAAAAGCTTGAGTTCTTCTGAAATCTTCTTCCCTTTTTGGGTATAAAAAAGTGCTTTAATATAGTCCTTTTCATATAAATAAGTCTCGGCAATACCTAGAAGACTTATCGGTAAGACATGCTTGTTGTTCGTTTGTTCACTAATGTCTTTGGCTGTTACAAAATTCTCCCGCGCCTCTAGAGGTTTACCAAGTAAGAGATTAATTTCTCCCAAACTATTATAACATACTGCAGTCTGTTTTAAATTGTTAATTTCTTGACTTGCATTAAGGGATATTTTAAAATATTCCAGTGCTTTATAATATTCTTTTTGAAGTAGGTATACATTCCCAATATTTCCATTGATTACCGCGATTAAGCGATTATTACCCAGGTTTGATAAAAATTTTAAGGATTTTTTAAAGTAAGCTAGGGCTTTATCATATTTTTTCAAGGAGCTGTATACTTCTCCTATATCATTAAATTTATGAGCTATGCCCAAGGTATCTGCTGTTTTTAAATCATAATCCAGACTTTTGTTAAAGCTTTCAATGGCCAAGGGATAGTTTCCTTGCAACTTGTAAACAACACCCAAATTAGAATAAACAAATGAAATACCATCTTCATCCTCAATGGCCTTGCTCTCCTCCAATGCCTGTTGATAATTTGTAATTGCCTCATTTAATCTTCCCGTTTCAGAATAGGCATTTCCACTATTTATCAAGATGGTTATGAGTTCTCTTTTATTTCCTAGAATTTTATAGATTTCAACTGCCTTATTATAAACATCTATAGCTTCACTATAGCGGGACTGGTCATAATAAGTAATTCCAAAGGCCGTGTAAATAGAGGCAATTCCACCCTTATCCTCAATTGAATTATAATGTTCAAGTGCTTGTTCAAAAAATTTCAGGCTTAGTGCATAATTTGATTTAATATTTTCCAATATGCCCTTCAGATAGAATACTCTGGCTTTTCCCTTCGTATAGTTTAGATTATCACTCAATTCCTCAGCTTCTTCCAAATAAGATTTAGTCAATTCCATATCCCCTTGAAAATTGGAGAATGCTAATTTGTAGAGTAGATTAACCTTGGTGGTATCTTCTTGAGTATGGGTGGACAAAACATTCTTTAAACTATCTAACTTATTGCTTTGTGCGTGTATATTCCAAATAAAAAAGAAAAAACAGAACCAAAAAAACTTGAGGTTAGGGATAAGACTGGTAATTTTTCTCAATTTATTCTTGATCAGTTTATGCTTGATAATGCGGATATGGGATACAATGCGAGAAATATAAAATACTAACTATAATCGCACAAATACCCAATATCCATGAATAATATCACTATAATTCATGACAAAATAAGGTTTTTATATTTTTCCCAAATGGGAAAACAAAAATTTTTCCTTCAATGACCCATAATGAATGTATATCCGTGGTGTTTCAATAAATATTTGCATGGGTTTCCTTAGGCCATCATTTTTTCTAGTAGGCCAAAGTTCTTCTAGGTTTGGCAGCACTTGCCCGCCTAAAGGTCGGGCAGGCGTGACGCTTGTGATAGCGGGGTAGATTTAGGGCAGCGACTAAACAAAAAATATGATATTTACATTAAGGATCTGGACTAATGCTTTTCATAGGTGCCAGATATAAGCATTGGCTTTTTTTTCAGTCATATCCAATGGTACTCATATAAGTCCAGGCTATAAACAGAAATTGTAGCGGAATCCGAAACCATAAATAAGTAAGACCATTTCCATCAAATGTTCCTTTTTGATAGTTCACATTATTTAAAGAACCATAAATATTAGCAGGTAACATTAACACAAGAAAAATTATTAATGTCCATCCAGCAATATATTTAAATCGAGTAATGAGAAGGCTCATTGCAAGTAAAATTTCAACTAGTCCAGTTAAATGAACAATTGTCGTTCTAAAAGGAATAAATTTAGGTATCATCATAGACATTCCTGTAGTATATGCAAAATGTCCGATTGCTGTAAATAGTAACATTATTGACATTCCTATCCTTGCTGATAATGTAAAATCATACTCTTTATTTGTAATTTTAAGGACCAACAAAGAGATTGCAAAACTTAATAAAAGTACAATTAAAGGTTTCATATGTTTTAAAATTATTAAAACACAAAGGTCTGCAATGAGCACATTAAAATAATGAACTTAGGTTAAGTAATACGTTTTCTTATTCTACTCAATGCCTATGGAGTAACACCAATATAGGAAGCAACATATTTTAATGGTATTTCTTTTAATAATATTGGTCTGTCAGAGAATAGGTCTAAATACCTTTCTTCTGCAGTTTTACTCAGTAAAGAAAGTTCCCTTTTAGATTTTATCAAATACATTTTCTCCGCCATTTTTCTTCCTATAACATTCCCGTTGATTGTACTTTTATAGACCTCTTGCAAGTCTTTATTTGAAATTTGCCATAAAATAGTTTCTGTCAAGGTTTCAATTTGGTACTCAGTAGGAGTTTGTGTCAAAAAAGAGTCATAAGCGGTAACAAATTCGTTTTCAAATGAAAACCCGAAAGTTAAATCTGACTCTTCTTTAGGGATATAATAACGAACTATTCCCTTAGAAATAAAAGATAAGTGTTCCTCAATTTTTCCCAATTTTAAAACTGTTGTGTTTTTGTCAAACTTTACCTCCTTTATTTTCGAGGAGAAAAGATTCCAGTCGGAATCGTTCATTGGAGAAATAGTATCAATAAACTTTCTGATTTGCTTCATTTGAATATTTTTTTAATTGTGGCTAGCCTACGGTTATAGCAACTTGCCCCTATATCCTTATGCCTTATAAAATTACAAACATTGGTACCTCAATACCTGTCGGCACCTAGAAATTCCTATAATTACCTTATGATCTTCTGTGATGTGCAGTCCGAGCCCACCCAGCGGTCGGGCAGGCGTGACACTCGCGTTAGCGGGGTTAGTTCTTCGGTTTCTCCAGTATAAAGCACAACGTTTAGTGCAAAATGCGCTTTAATGCATTTTTACATAGTGTTGTACACTGGCTTTATTCATTTCCATTATTGGCAAATACCTGTTCTCAATTGATGTTTCCAATTTTCCGATAACATTAAAACCTAATTGCGAATAGAACTTTTCAGCATTAGGGTCGGCATGTAGAATAACCCTCTCAAAATCAACCATTAGAATTCGTTTGAAAAAATCAATCATTAAATTTCTTCCAATTCCTTTGCCAATAGAAATTGGCGCAACAAATAGGTTATCTAGTTTTAAATCCGAGTAATTTGATTTAAAAAAGGAATAATAGCCAATAATCTTATTTTCCTTAATCAATTTATACACCTCTTTTTCAAGGATATAATCTTCAGTAATCGTTAGGTCATTTTTCCATTCTTCTATTTGCTGCTTGCTATAATCCCAATATGACTTTGAGATAATAGTTAGTTTTGTCAATTCTTTTGCGTCTTCTATTATAGCTTTCTCAATTTCCATTTTTTGCTTGTCTACAAGGATCTTAAATGACTACTTGCCCTCCATATACCTTTAATTAATAAATTACAGGCAAAGTGGCACCGCTACTCATTTTGACACCTAGTAACCCCTATAATTTTCTGTGCTGTACGGCAGTATGGAATACTGCAAATAGCAGTGTTTTTCAAACCTTCTAAGTTAGCAAATTTTAGTCTGATTTCATTTAATCTATTCAAATGTAAAGGATTACTCGCCTACCATCTTTACTTTATACAAAAGCAGTCGGCTTGGATTGGGCCAGGGTTTTTGGCGCGGCTGATCCCGGTTGTTGCTGAGGGTTTCCCATTTAAGAACATATCTGAAGTTTTTGTTATGTTCAGGTCCAATATCTTTACTGGTTTTAACCTGTAACCCAGGAAAATCTCCTTCAATTTCAAGATTAGTGTCAAATGGTTCAGGTTTCAATACCTTTCCAATATTTTTAAATTTATTGTCCAGTAAAATAGTTCCGTTTCCATACTTGGTGTGCCAGTAATCAACTTCGTAATAGCCATCCTTTCTTTTTTTGAAACCTTTGAAACGAAATTCCACATCAATACTTCCACGTCCTGAAAACTCCCAGCGATAATCCCAATTGGTCACTTGCTTATATATCCATTTATCACCCTCTGTGTAAGCTGCGTATATCTGAAGATTTCCAGCAGAATCATATTTATGATAAACAAATACGGGCTTGTTATTTTCATCCAAACAAAGTTTGGCTCCCAGATTTATGATTCCCCCTTTTACAGGAATGGGATCAACAATCAAAGATTTGTTATCCAAAGTGGCAGGCAATTCAATTTTTCTACCAAAAGCATCAAACCAGTTTTTTAAATCCGGGCTTTTCATGTACGATAGATCATGATTCGTCTCACAATCAGGCGTATCTCGCCAAACCCAATAAACATGATACCAGCCGTCCTTCATAACAGTTGGCTGTGTTTGATATGCATTCATTAATCCTTGTCCGTCGGTCAAGGGAACATCCAACATTCTGGACCAAGATTTATTTTCGCATGAGTAGATATTATAAATCTCCTTACCATTTCCACTGCTGCCATCTCTATAATGAAAAAGTAACTCCCCATCTTTGGTAAGCATAAAATTGGGATAAGTACATTTTTCCTCATTGGTCCCTATCAATTCCATTTCCTGAGCAAGTGTAGAAATATCGTGAGGCTTTTTGCTCTTAAAATAAGTAATTGGATGCACATGCATGTTCCCGGATAGATGAACAAACCCATCTTTATCCACTCCAATGGTAACATAATTGTGACTGTCCCAATCCAAAACGGTACTTGTACCACCCATAGTTTCGCGTCTGGTTGAAGGCATTGTATGCAACTCAAACTTTTCATCGTCGAGATTTTTTTGTCCAACTACCAAGTTGCGGTTTGCATTGTAGTAGGCAATGTATTGCCTGTTTCCATGCGTATAAAGGCTAAAACCAACAGGGTGGCCTGCCCAAACACTATCAATTTCAATGATTTGTTCGATGGATTCAGTGTTCCCGGTTTCATCAATAACGATAGGTTGAGTAGATTGCTTTGGGGTGCAGCCAAAAAGAGTTAACACACCAATGACAAGAATTATTTGTAGTCCCTTCATAATTTAAGATTATTCCTTATTAAATTTCCAATTTGCGATTCTTTCAACTACTATTAATAGTATGGATATGAATTTGATACACTATGCCTTACAACCTACGTATAGCACCCCCTTCCTATTCTGTTAATTCATACATTCTAAACACCCGGTGCCTCCTACCTTTTGACATCCAGTAACCCAAGAATTTCCTTATAATTTTCTCTAATGTACAGCGGAATACTACAAACAGAAGTATCCTTCCTACCTTCTAATTTAACAAATATTAGCATATCAATTAAGTACCAAAAAAACACCTTACACTACAGGCTTTCTGTTTGCCAAATTATTAACAAAAAAAATCAATATATAAAAGTAGCGCGAAGTCGGGAGACTTTGCGTAGCGGTTCGGCAGCACGAGCCCGCCTAACGGACGGACAGGCGTGACGCTCGCGCTAGCGGGGACTTTGGGTAGCAGCTGAACGCAAAGTCGGGAGACTATGCGTAACAAGATAGCGGCAAGAAGTTTTCAGCCCAAAGTCAGGAGACTTCGGGCAGCACTTTGGGCAGCACCTAGCGCCGCGAATAAAAGGCATTAAACCTCAGGGCAAGCCTGTCTGCCAACAAAGGCAGGCCCTGAACCCAATAATAGGAATCTACCCAAAGTTCGAGGTATAGAACCTAAATTCCGCCAAAAAAGGCGGGATTAGTTAAACCTTCAGTTTTCAGTGCGTCTTACTGACTTCTCAAAATTGAGTTTCACAAAAAAATAATATTAAAAATTGCTTTGTCACTATTCATATTGACTCTATATTTGTCACTATTTTAAATAAATCTAAATAAGAATAGAATGAAAATTATGGCCTGGGCAGCCGCCCTACTCCTCTCCTTCAATGCTTTTTCACAAACGGGTATAAAAGGTAAAATTACCGATGAAGGCAACCAACCGCTTAGCGGCGCAACCGTATATATTGCGGAATTAAAGAAGGGGACCATGACCGATCTAAATGGCAACTACCAACTTACAGATCTAAAAGAAGGTTCCTGGACCCTTAGTATAAGAATGTTGGGATATGAAACACAAACCAAAACAATTATTCTTAGGCCCAACACTTCCTTCACCTACGATGGGGTCTTAAAGGAAGATTTGAGCAATTTGGATGAAGTGGTTGTTTCTGCCAGCAGACATTCCGAATACCTGTCCGAAATCCCCGCTTCCGTCACGGTTGTAGGCTTGGCCAAATTGGAGGAGTTTACCCCCTCTACCTCCAACATTAGTGAAATATTGGAATTCACGGTCCCAGGTCTCGCGGTGTCTACCGGCACCTTTTCCAATTGGGGACAAACCCTAAGAGGACGTTCGCTATTGGTAATGGTAGACGGTATTCCACAGTCTACCCCATTAAGGAATGGCCAATTGGGGATTAAATCGGTAAATCCCAATGACATTAGCCGTGTAGAGGTAATTAAAGGGGCCACCTCTATCTTTGGTAATGGGGGCAATGGTGGCTTTATCAACTATATCACCAAAAATCCCACTTC
>CAXAVP010000115.1:0-13049 GCA_963972175.1 uncultured Arenibacter sp. | reverse complement strand
TATTCGGCCACCCAAAGACCCCTGTCCGGACAAAATAGGACCAGGGGTACAGCACGCCACTTACAAAAACTCCCTAGTTGATCTAGGGAAGACCAATCACTTGTTCTTTTGTCAAATTTTGACCTATACCTCCAAGGAGAAGTTTTGGGATGTAGAAAACAACCATTCACGTCTTAAACAGTATCAATTGGACAAGTACCTAAGAACCGTTGATAACGGTTGGGTCTTGGAGAAAGGGCAATACTACCGTGGTGCCATACAGGCAGAGGACGAAGAAGCTTGGGGGGTAGATTTTTATCATTGGCTTTTATCCGATTCCAATAATCTATCCAAACATTTTTACCTAATTAGGCAATCTTTAAAGGACGTTCCTCATAAGGGAGATGATAATTTGGCCCAGATTATTAGAAGCAACTCCAAAGTTATATCCGATCTGGCACCAGAATTTATGGATATCAGGGTGAAAATCCACAATCAGCCCGACGTCGGGGACATTAAAAAAGTAACGGATTATAAGGCAAAAAACGTCACAAAGTTGAGCGCGGAGGTAAAAACAAAAATTGACGAATTGGTTGCTACCATGCACGATTTTTATCAACCCTTGGATATTACCTCACTTGTGGAAAGCACTTTTCTTGCCAAGGACAGCCCCATTGGGAGCTCAATAAAGGAATTTGCCATCTATTATGGTTCCGAAAAAGATGCAACCAAACTTATTCCTGCCACTGCAGAACTGATATTCCAGATCAGGGAAGCCGTGTTGAACGAAAAAACAGCGGCAGCCAGACTACAGTTGTTGGATACATCCCTAAAATTGGAAGAGGTCATTTTTAAAAACGCGCCAAAGTGGCAGCCTGAAACCCTCAATGGCTTATTGGACAAGCTCTGCTATTTGGGAATGGCAAATGCTGGTGCGGGAAACATAGAATTGGTTGAATGGGAGCAACTAAACCTGTCCTTGAACGGTACCGATGACAGGACAATCTCCTTGGCGAAGCTCAATACTGTTCTAGAAAACGCACGTAGGGAAGTGGAATGGAGCTCATCCATGGTAAAGGCAAACTATCAGGAAATAGTAGATCTTTATACAGGTTTTGAACCCAAAGCCTACGGTTTTATTGATGATAAAATTCGTAGTTCCATTGCCCTCTATCTTGGTGAAACTGTTGGGAAGCTTGGCGATATTATTGCTGAAGAATCAGCTTTGACCAATAAAGTGCTGGATATTGACAATCAAAGTGGCCTTCACGGTCTTAATCCTGGATACGCCCTTGGAGAATTGGTAGTGGTAAATGGTTCTCCAGAAGATATCAACGTTTCCCCAGATAAAATATATATCTTTCAACGCCCTCCCTCAGACCTAAAACCCATAGCTGGTATTGCCACCGTCTCGGAAGGCAACATGGTCTCGCATGTGCAGTTATTGGCCAGAAATATGGGAATCCCAAATTCGGCATTGGCAGACGACAACCTCAGAAGTCTACTGAAATATAATGGAGAAAGGGTATTCTATGCCGTATCCAACAAGGGCAATGTAATCATGAAGGCCGAAAAGGATATGACCCAGGAAGAACGCATGCTTTTTGCAAAAACAGAACGAAAAGAAGAACGGATGCAAGTTCCCATAGAACGTTTACGCTTGGAAGAAACAAAAATTCTTAACCTTAGGTCGGTAGATGCGAAAGATTCGGGTGAACTCTGCGGTCCCAAGGCCGCCAATTTGGGGCAATTGAAAAAAATGTTCCCCGAGAAAGTTGTTGAAGGTCTTGTAATACCTTTTGGAATTTTTAAAGATCATATGGACCAACCCATGCCGGATCAGCAAGGTAGCTATTGGGACTTCTTAAATACCACCTTTGAGCAGGCCGAAACCATGCGCAGCAATTCAATTTCCGAAGGGGAAATAGAAAACTTTCAATTGCGGCAATTGCAAATCTTGAGAGAAGCTGTTAAAAACATGCCTATGAAAATAGAGTTCATAACTCAATTAGAAAAAAAATTCAAAGAGGTATTGGGCAAGGAAATTGGTCAAATCCCGGTTTTTCTGAGGAGCGACACCAATATGGAGGATCTGAAAAATTTTACGGGGGCCGGCTTAAACCTAACAATTTTTAATGTAGCCGACCGCGATAAAATTTTAACTGGCATTAAGGACGTTTGGGCCTCCCCTTATTCTGAACGCAGTTTTAAATGGCGACAAAAGTATTTATTGAACCCAGAAAATGTCTTTCCTTCCATTTTGGTCATCCCAAGTGTGGATGTGGATTATTCCGGTGTTTTGATCACCAAGGGCATCAGTTCCGGCAATCCAAACGATCTTACCATTGCCTTTAGCAGAGGTGCTGGAGGTGCTGTGGACGGACAATCTGCAGAAACGTACCTAATAAAAGAGTCGGGCGGAACACAGCTCTTGGCCCCTGCACGTGAAACATACCACAATAGACTACCCGCCAAGGGTGGAACCGAGAAAAGATCGGCCACTTTTGAAAACTTTATCTTAAACCGTCAGAACATTGAGGAAATCAGGGAGTTCGCAAAGAACATAAAAACAACCTTACCCAAAGAAACGGATACGGAATACAACGGGGCCTATGATGTAGAATTGGGATTTCTTGACAACAAACTATGGTTGTTCCAAGTACGTCCGTTTGTAGAAAACAAAAAAGCCTTAAGTTCCAACTATTTGGAATCTATAACGCCTAAGGTAGATTTAAGCAAGAGTATCCCATTGTCTAAAAAAATATAAGATGCGAAAATTTATAACATATATAACGGCATTACTTATTTGTTCGGCCTTTACCACTGTAAATTATTATCCTATAGATGGTTATTTACGTACGGGTATTAAGCGCCTAAAGTATCTGGAACTTGTTAAATCGGGAGAACTAAAGTCCACCACTGTAATACCTGCAGGGGCACAGAAATCATACATGGACATAGACCTTAACCTAGTTTCCAAAAAGAACGATAGTCTTGGGGCTATACTAAAGGTAGATGAGGAGTTTCAAAAGGAAATAAGTTCGCTTTTTAGAGGGTTGGACAAAAGCTATTCCATTGCGGTTTTGGATATCTCTGACCCAGATTCGATACGCTATGCCAAACGAAACGAAACCGCTGGCTATCAACCTGGAAGTGTGGGAAAATTGGCAGTATTGGTGGCCTTGTTCCATCAATTGGAAAAAATATACCCCGATTCCTTTGACAAACGTCTGGAACTCTTGCGTACCAAATCAGTAAAATCCGGTGCATGGGGTTTGACCGATGAACACACGGTTCCCATTTTTAATATAGAGACCCATAAATTACTAAAAAGACAGGTGATCCCTAGTGATATTTTTACCCTTTTTGAATGGACAGACCATATGTTGTCCGTTAGCAATAACGGGGCTGCCAGTATCGTATGGCGCGAAGCCATGCTCATGGCGGCCTTTGGGAAATCCTATCCGGATCTAAGTCCAGAGGAAGCCGAGACCTATTTTACCACTACCCCAAAAAAAGAGCTGACAGATTTGGCCAACGATGTAGTAAACCTACCACTGCGCCAATTGGGAATAGGCCCGGATGAATGGCGCTTGGGCAGCTTCTTCACCTCCGGTGCCAACAGGTATGTGGGCGACAAGGGAGGAAGTATAGGCACCCCCCTAGGATTAATGAAATTCTTGATCCAATTGGAACGGGGTCAGGTAGTGGACCAAGAATCCAGTTTAGAGATGAAACGATTAATGTATATGACGGACAGACGCATTAGATATGCCCAATCACCAGCCTTAAAACCTGCCGCTGTTTATTTTAAATCAGGTAGTCTGTACAAATGTGATAGAAGCACTGGCGAAGCCTGTGGTAAATATATGGGTAATGTCACCAATTATATGAATTCTGTAGCCATTGTTGAACATCCGGACAATTGTACCTATATGGTGGTACTGATGACCAATGTTTTAAGAAAGAACTCCGCCACGGACCATATGAACTTGGCCAGTAGTATCGACAAAATTATTAAGCGTTAATATTATTAAAGTTATATAGAATTTCGGCCGACTTGCGGCTCACCTTTTCATTGGGATCTTCCGAGACCTTTTGCAAAATGGGAGTAAATTTGGGATCCTTGGTTTTTTCTATTAAATAAAGTACTGCCAGCTTTAGTTTAATATCCTTGCGCTTTAAAAGGGCCATGTAGCTTTCAGATTCACTAAGGACCTTTACATTGAGGTTCTTTAAATTTTCCTCGGAGATAACTCCTTCCTGCACCATGGATTCTGCCACGGGAATCAATTCCTTTTTAAGCTGCATATCCAGGATATTGTCCAAAAATTCAATTGCGTGTATGCGCTGTTCTTCCTTTCCTTTCAGAATGGCATTTAATATGGGATCTACGTCCTGGGGCGGGTATTTTATGCCCAAAAACTGAAAAATTCGCTGTAATTGCCTGTCCAACCGTTGCTCTAACAGCTGAATAAGGCTGTTCCTAGCTACATTTTCTTCCTTGGTCTCCGGTTTATCCGGATTCTTTTTATACTGCAATACAATCTGGGTGTGGATAACGGAAAGTGTGTTCTGGTACAGCTCACATTCATCCAAAATCTTGTCTACAATAAAGCGGTCCTTGATTTTTAGATGGGAATACTTCCATTTTAGGTGTTTTAAGGCTTCAATGGCAGCAATCTTCACCGTATGTTCGGTATCACTAGTTAATTTGATCAGGGTATTGACCGCTTTTTGTGAAGCAAACTTTTCTATGACCATAATTCCATAGTGGGCATCATCCAGTGCAATGGTTTCCTGTCTTATCACTTCGTACAAAATATCAATTATTGGCTCACCGTAAAATACAAGGGCCTCCATGGCCGATTTTCGGGTTTCCTTGGCAGATAGTCTGGAGATGATCACATCTATAAACTGCCTATCAAAGGTTTTGGATGCGGCTCTGATGGCAGTGTTGACCGTTTGATTGACCCCTGAAAGAAGGTAGGTATGCAGCAGCCCATAAAACTTCTCTACCTTGGCATTTCCAATGGCTTCCAAAATGGCCTGGGTTTTATAGGTCTTTTCCAATTCCGAATCCATTTGGGAAAGTTGTAAGATGGCATTTTCAATACGCAGTTCCAAGCTAAATCGATCCTGCAGCACCTTTTTGTTTCTCAACTCCATGGACAAACCGATCAAGGCAGCATTGGCTATGGTATTGTCATCCACTGAAAGATACTTATCAAAAAGCTCAATGGTATCCTGTTGAAAGTGTTTTAACAGATACCGAAACGCCGCGGTGGTAAGCTGTTGGTCTTGGTCATGCACCATGACCTCAATAGGGCCACAAAGGTTTTCTGTATTTAGAAAATAAAGGTTTTCAATAGCCAATGCCCTCACCTTTGCAGAGGGGTTATTTAAAAGCCCCTTAAGGGCAAAAAAGAATCGCTCATCCTTTACTTCCAAAGTTTTTCGTAACATGTGCAAAAGCTGGTTTTCATTTCCCGTTTCAAACACCTTGATCACTGTTTCTACAATAGAAGTAACCTTTATTTCGGTTTTGCTGTTCTTTTCTTTTCTAGGGATAGTAGGCTCCAACAAACTCTTAAAGGAAATTATATACTCATTTCTGAGGTGATAAATAAAATACAGCCATATCAAAATTAGCAGTATTATAATGACGCTTATATAGGTAGAGGATATTTCCAGTCCGTTAATAAAGAAAATAAGAATAAAACCGGCCATACCAGTAGCTATGCTATCCACCACTACATCGGTAAAAGTCTTGGTCTTTTTCTTTATTTCAATAGGAATAGGTATTGAAAGCAGTTCTGTTGCCGCCTTGTTTACAGATTGCTTTAAGCTGCCGTCCACAATTTTGATGAACACCACCACCCAGAGCTGCGGTATTACCAATAGCAGAAAAGAGCCTAACAAAATTCCCGAGGGCAACCACAACAGGGATTTCCCAACACCAAAGGTCCCCACAATTCGCTTGGTAAGAAATAGCTGGATAAGCAGGGAAATAACACTTAATGTAGAAAACCAAAATCCAAAAAAGGACGTTAATTCGTCCTGATCCCGTATAAATCTGGAGGCGTAATCACTATATTGATAATCTACCAACTTGGCTATGAGTACACTTATTCCTATTACCACTGCGATTAAACGAAGCAGTTTGGATTGTTTAATGAGCTTAAAGGGAGATTCGGCCTTGGGACCAGCACGGTTGGACAACTGAAAAGGATTAAGTTTCAGTACCTCATTTTTCCATATATAGCGGGTAATGGGCAAACAGCACATCAACAAGGCTGCGGCCACAAACAACAAATCTTCGGAGTTCAGGATATTTGTAAGCAGAGAGGTTAAATAACCACCAAATATCCCCCCGGCAATTGCGCCTGCCCCAATAAACCCAAATACGCGTTTGGCTTCCCTCACATTATACACCAGGTTGGCCATTACCCAAAACTGAGATGCCGTTAGCAGCCCAAAAATTGCCACCCATACATAAGGCAGGTACAATGCCAAGCCATACCCAAAATTAAAGTTTAGGGCTAAGGCAAAAAAGATCAAGGAAATTACCGATCCAATCAAACTACGGTCTACAATGACGTTTAGCGGGTACTTTTCCAAAGCCTTGTCATAAAAAAAAGAGCCTACAACGGCCATTATAGCGGTTAGTACATACCCTAACGGAAGTGCATCGGAGGTCAGTTCTGACAGGAATAGGGAATTTATGGTTGGCTTTACAACTAATAAAACCGTAATAATCAGGAATATATTTAATTGAAGCAGAAAGGTTTTGGTCAATTCTTCTTCCCTTAAATCAAACGCCTTTAGCAAGTAAGTCTTAGCCAATTGTATAAGGTGATCCAATTTATACGCTTTTAATTATACCTCTTCCAAAACCGCAGAGTACCAAGGTGTTTCCCAAAAATACTTTTTGGAAGTCCAGTATCCTAAAAATTACAGAAATTTTAATGAAGGCCTTTAATTGAAGGCTAGGGGCACCCTTTCCGCCTTTAACACTTTTTCAACAGGCCTTACCAAATCCCTTATAATTTGTTCCCCTCGGGCATCATCTATCAAGGCCACCAAGATATAGCGACGATCGGGGTTATTGCCCCAAACCAAAATAGAGTCGGAATGAAACGTTCTCCATGAACCCGATTTTCTATAAAGTCGGGCATTGGGAGCAATATTATCCAAGGTGTTAACAAATTTATGATGCAGTTCCGGGTCGCCCATAATATCCAACATTTGCTTGGACCGGCCTTTGGTAACCAATTTTCCGTTGGCCAGAAGGTAATAATACCTACATACCTGATCAACGGTTGCGGCATGGGATAGATTCTTTAAAGGCTCCCTGTTGGTATCCCCACCACTACCATAGCGCTTCCCTACCCATAGTCCCCCTCCGTAGTCCTCATCGTACAATTTGTATTTGGGGTCGGTCATTACTTCTTGTATCCTATCATACCCCAATCTATCGATCATTCTGGTAGAAGCACTGTTGTCCGACTTGCTGATCATTAAGCGCATATCCCTCTTTACCTCCGGGGTTTCCTTTAGCTGTCCCTTTTCAATGGCCTCCATGGAAGACAACAATATGGCTATCTTGGGCAAACTGGCCGCATACATCATATGGTCACCATTAATACTCGCGTATTTAACTTTCTTGGGATTGGAGAGGTCTACAATGCCTACCGCCATCTTTTTATTGTTTATCAGGGACTTCCAATTAGGATTGGACGCCAGCTCCCTTTCCAAACTTTCCTGAAGGGCATTACTCACCAAACTACGTAATGGCATAAAATTGCCATCGCCCAAATTCATAGGCAAATCCTTTTGGCCCCAAGCCAAATTAGAAACCACCAAAACGCACAACACTATACACATGCGCCATTTCAACTGAAAAAAAATCTTGCCCATTGTATTAAAAGTATAATAATATAGTTAGTGAATAAATTATAAACGCCCTTGTATCTTTATCAAAAATTTACACCAAAGATATCTGATATTGGTATTGGAAAAATGTTAATTTTTAAGCCCCTTCTAAAAAATAATCCCTAAATAATATAACGCTAATTCTTTTATTTTCGGACAATTACTGTTAAATTTCACAATAATGTCCTTAAAAAATCCTCCCCAACAAACAGAAATTGCCCTTTGATGCCATTTCCTTTTATAACTATACGATTTAAGGGGATGAAAAGTTCACCGGTTTATTGTCCTCTGCTCTATTTTATTCGCGTTGGTTTGATATCAAATTGTTATTTTTGAAACAAAATAAAGACAGATGCTGGTTATAGGAATTGCAGGTGGTACAGGTTGTGGCAAAACCACAGTAGTAAACCAAATCATAAACGAGTTGCCCGATGAGGAAGTGGGGGTAATTTCTCAGGATTCATACTACAATGACCTGTCGCATTTGGCCTTTGACGAACGTACCAAAACTAATTTTGACCATCCACGTGCTATAGATTTTGAACTGTTGTGCGGGCATTTGCAGGAATTAAAGAACGGCAATCCCATACACCAACCCGTGTATTCTTTTGTAAAACACAACCGAACAAAGGATTCTATCCTTACCCACCCCAGAAAAGTCATGATCGTAGAAGGTATCCTAATTATGACCAACCCCAAAATACGGGAAATGTTCGACATAAAAATATTTGTCCACGCCGATTCGGACGAGCGACTCATCAGAAGGTTAAAGAGGGACATCAATGAACGGGGCAGGGACTTAAACGAGGTTTTAACACGTTATCAAAACACCTTAAAACCCATGCACAACCAGTTTATTGAACCTACAAAAGAATATGCAGATATTATTATCCCTAATAATAAATACAACACAGTAGCCGTAGATATTGTAAGGACTATTATCAACGAGAAATTAGGATAGCCAAATATGGGAATCAAAGGTGTAAGAAAGAAAAAATGGTTTGGGGTCGTCACCAATATGTACGTCTTGGTTTTGACAGTTTTTGTGGTATGGATGGTTTTCTTTGACACCAATTCGCTCTTGATCCACTGGGAACTGCAACAGCAAATAGACAATCTGGAAAAACAGAGGGATTTTCTTCACGAAGAAATAGAGAAGGATAAAAAAATAATAGAAAAATTATCCGATCCGGAAGAACTGGAGAAATTTGCACGGGAACAGTACTATTTGAAAAAGAAAAACGAGGAAATTTATTTGATCGAATATGAAGATAGCATAAAAACCAGTAACGATGAGTAGCTCCAGACTATTTAGTGATTTCCCTGAGGTTTCTTCCAAGGCTTGGAAACAAAAGATCCAATATGACCTTCAAGGCAAGGATTACAACCAGAGCTTGGTATGGGAATCCCCGGAAGGAATTAAAGTAAAGCCGTTCTACCATCAAGATGAAGAGCTTGGGGACGAACAAAATAGCCCTAACAGGGAAACTGAATGGAATATTGGAGAGTCCATCTATGCTGAAAATGCAGAACAGACGAACATCAAAGCTAAAGAGTCCCTAGAAAACGGTGCAGAAAGCCTACATTTTACAATTCCCTCCCAGGACATAGACTTCCCCACTCTGGTTAAGGATATTGATCTAAAAACAACAGCAGTCTATTGCGCTCTACAATTCCTATCCCCCACCTATGTAAAATCTATTTTGGATACTTATAAGAAACATGGCGGACAAGTTTTTTTAAATATAGATATTATTGGACATTTGGCCAGAACCGGCAACTGGCATAACAACTTAAAAAAAGATTATAACCTATTGGGGGAGATCATTAAAGAGGGGCATCCTAACACTTTAGGCGTTGATGCAACCCTTTATGGCAACGCTGGAGCCAATATGGTACAGCAGTTGGCCTATGCCATGGCCCAAGCCAACGAATACCTCAATTTCTTGGACAACTCCCATAAAGACTACCTAAAAAATGCAGTGCTTACATTTAAGGTTTCTGTAGGCTCCAATTATTTTTTTGAAATAGCCAAACTAAGGGCCCTTAGGGTATTGTACCAAACCTTGAGCAGTGAATACGGAGCTTTGGACCGATGCCATATTATCGCCATTCCAAGCCTTAGGAACAAAACACTTTACGACCACAACAACAACCTATTGCGCAGCACCACAGAATGCATGTCGGCCATTGTAGGCGGGGCCGATAGCTTGCTCAATTTGCCTTATGACGATATTTACAACAAGGATAATGAACTTGGCAAGAGGTTGGCAAGGAATCAACTTCTTATATTAAAGGAAGAGAGTTTTTTTAATAAGGTGAACAACCCCGCGGAAGGTACCTACTACATTGAATCCATCACTAAACAAATGGCGTCCAAGGCCTTGCACCTTTTTAAACAAATTGAAGCTGGCGGAGGATTTTTGGTACAATTAAAGGAACACATCATTCAAAAAAAAATAAAAGAAAGCGCAGCCAAAGAACAGCAACTTTTTAAAGAACAGGGAAAAATTTTGGTGGGAACCAATAAACACGCCACTAGAAAGGACAAAATGAAAAACAAGCTGGAGCGCTATCCCTTTGTAAAAACGAATACCCGTAAAACCCTCATAGAGCCCATCATTGAAAGAAGATTGGCCGAGGAATGGGAAAAAGAACGCTTAAGGCAAGAATAATTGCTTACATAAGGTATCCAAAAATCAATGCCCAAATATAAATAGGATAGGATCAAGGATTAGCTTTAAACCAAAGACAGCATGGCAAGGAAAAATCTTCAACACATTGCATTGAAGCCTGTTCGGGACCAAAAACCTACAGGTCAGGAATCCGATGTGCCTTTTGAAACTGCCGAAGGCATCAATCTTAAAAAGGAGTATACCAGAGAGGACATTGATGACTTGGACCATCTTAATTTCGTTGCCGGTATTCCCCCATATCTTAGGGGGCCCTATGCTACCATGTATGTCGGCAGGCCTTGGACCATAAGACAATATGCCGGATTTTCTACAGCCGAAAAAAGCAACGCCTTTTACAAAAGAAATCTAAAGGCAGGCCAGAAGGGACTTTCCGTGGCCTTTGACCTTCCTACCCATAGGGGCTATGACAGTGACCACCCAAGAGTGGTGGGCGATGTAGGCAAGGCCGGTGTAGCCATAGACAGCGTGGAGGATATGAAAATTTTATTCGATGACATTCCCTTGGATAAAATGTCGGTTTCCATGACCATGAACGGTGCCGTACTCCCCATAATGGCATTTTTTATAGTTGCGGCAGAGGAACAGGGAGTACCGGCAAAAGAGCTTACCGGAACCATACAGAACGACATCTTAAAGGAGTTTATGGTCCGGAACACTTATATCTACCCCCCTTCTCCGTCCATGCAGATCGTTGCCGATATTTTTGCCTACAGCAGTAAGTACATGCCCCAATTTAACAGCATTAGTATCTCTGGCTACCATATGCACGAAGCAGGGGCCACGGCAGATCTGGAATTGGCCTATACCCTGGCCGATGGGCTGGAGTACGTACGAACTGGGCTAAAAGCCGGATTGGATATTGACGACTTTGCCCCCAGACTATCCTTTTTCTGGGGAATAGGGATGAATCATTTTATGGAAATTGCCAAAATGAGGGCCGGCCGTATGCTATGGGCCAAATTGGTAAAACAATTCAACCCTAAAAACACTAAATCCCTTGCCTTACGGACACATTGCCAAACCAGCGGCTGGAGCCTTACGGCACAAGACCCTTTTAATAATATTACCAGAACCACTATAGAGGCGGCTGCGGCTATTTTTGGCGGTACTCAAAGCCTGCATACCAATGCCTTGGACGAAGCCTTGGCCCTACCAACCGATTTTTCTGCCAGGATAGCCAGAAACACCCAATTATTCCTTCAAAAGGAGACCGAAATAACAAGAACTGTAGATCCATGGGGAGGTAGTTATTACCTGGAAAAATTAACCAGCAACCTGGCCGAAAAAGCGTGGACACTTATAGAGGAGATCGAATCCTTGGGGGGAATGACCAAAGCAATTGAAGCCGGAATCCCAAAGATGAGAATTGAGGAGTCTGCTGCAAAAAAACAGGCAAGAATAGACAGTGGTAGGGAGATAGTCATTGGTGTCAACAAATATGGACCAACAGAGGAAGACGACAGTCTGGAAATATTGGAAGTTGACAATGCGGGCGTAAGGCGTCAACAGCTTGAGCGCCTACAACAATTAAAAAAGGACAGGAATGAAGGCGAAGTCCAGGAGATCTTGCATAAACTCACAAAAGTAGCCAAGTCCAGAATCGGTTTAAACACCCACAATTCAACAGATGAAGAAAATTTATTAGCTTTAGCTATCCAGGCGGCTAGGGCAAGGGCTACCCTAGGGGAAATAAGCACCGCATTGGAAAATGCCTTTGGAAGACACCAGGCAAGCATAAATTCTATTAGTGGCGTGTATTCAAAAGAAATAAAAGAAGACGATAGTTTTGGCAAAGCTAGGCAAATGGCAGATGCCTTTGCCGAGCAGGAAGGCCGTAGACCTCGAATCCTAATTGCCAAAATGGGTCAGGACGGCCACGACAGGGGCTCTAAAGTAGTAGCTACCGCTTATGCCGACCTAGGCTTTGATGTAGATATAGGACCACTGTTCCAAACCCCGCAGGAGGCTGCCAAGCAGGCCGTTGAAAACGACGTCCATATTTTGGGGATATCATCCTTGGCAGGCGGACATAAAACCCTGGTACCACAAGTTATTGAAGCCATAAAAGCCTATGGGCGGGAAGACATTATGGTTGTTGTGGGTGGAGTAATTCCGAGACAGGATTATGAGTTTTTATACCAAGCGGGTGCTGTGGCCATTTTTGGGCCAGGTACAAAAATAAGTGACACGGCCATCCATATTTTGGATATCTTAAAGGTTTGACGCCTACTCTACAAAAGTAAATTTAAGAATATATCACTTTGGCTTAAAAAAACTGCTTATTTTTAATAGGTAGGGCGCAAAACCACTTGAACTTTAACGCAGTTTAACGAAAAGAGAGGGGTTATTTGCGCTGTGTTAACAAAATACATTTTAAAACAACGTAAATAATCGTATTTTTACCCCCTAACTTACTATGATAATGGGCAAAATAATTGC
>CAXAVP010000114.1:0-13049 GCA_963972175.1 uncultured Arenibacter sp. | reverse complement strand
TGACCGCTACAGGCCACCCTATTATGTATCAATCATCATCTAACACCCCAGGAGCTTTGCCCGAGGATGGAGTGATATATCAGACGGACAATGTTAAGATCAATAACGCTTATTCCCTTACAAATTCAACTTGGGCCACTTATGAAAATGCTGGGAGAGCAATTACAGATTCCCCATTAACCCCTTACTCATCATCTATGGTGGTAGATAGCGTTCTAGCAGATGTAGGGAAATATCCCCACGATGCGGTAGACAAAAGGTTAATTGGTTATTACTCAAGCGGTGGAGGTATTTTGATTAGCGACGAAGCAACCGTCGGGGGTTATCCTACGCTTTCAGCTGGTTCTCTTTACCCAGACTCCAACAACGACGGCATCAGCGATTCATGGGCAAGTACCCACGGCATAAGTTCTGCAAGTCAAGTTAAATCTACCTATACCATTGGCGGTCACACGATTAATAATAATGCCGGATATACGGCCTTGGAGATTTTCTTGGCCGATATGGCCGGGGATTTTGATTTATTGGCAGGAGAGCCAGAAGTTAATATCCCCGTAATAACCTTGACAGGAGCCAGTACCATAAACCTGAACGTTGGGGATGCTTATACGGAGCTTGGAGCCACTGCCACAGACGTGGAAGATGGAAACCTTACAGGGAGTATTGTTGTTACGGGAACCGTTAATACTGCGGTTGCAGGGACTTATTACAAGTATTACAACGTTACTGACAGTAATTCAAACGCAGCGGTGCAAGTAGTACGGACAATAATCGTATCGGAACTTGGAGCTGTTACAAATAAAATAGGCGTACACAAAAATCTATTTTGGAGTATATGATAATTTATAGGGGCAACGCAGAATTTTTAACGATAGAAGTCGATAACCAGACCATACTCAAACAAGAACTGTTGGGAGAGGATGTCGTACAATCCAATTTTTCCCTTGAATTTTACTATGAATTCAAAATCGGCGACTATATCAATTGGAGGGGAAAGAAATATACCATCTTCAAACAACCGGAAGTAGATAAGTCCAAAACCAACGATATCAAGTATTCGTTGGAGTTTGGTAGTGATCAATACAGGCTATTGAATGCGTTATTTTTCCTTGATAACAATAGTGAGTTCTATCTTGTCGGGGACCTCGAAAAGTTCGCCAATCTTTTGGTTGTCAACCTTAACAGATTGGCAGGGGAGAATTATTACAGCTTAGGGGTTTACCCATCAACAGAGGTAAAGAATATGCAGTTCTCCAATTCAAACTGTCTTTTGGTACTTCAACAGATATGCAGCGAGTTCGGAAAGGAGTTCCAATTTTCACCCGATGGTACTATTATTAACTTCTATGATAAGATCGGGGTAGATACGGGATTGACTTTCCAATTCAAACAGGGACTTAGGAACATTAAAAGGAAAAAGATATCCGATAGAAACTTAGTGACCCGGCTGTATGCTTTTGGAGGGGAAAGGAACATTACCCATGATTACGGATCCAAAAGATTAAAGATAGGCGCCATTGAGAACAATGTGGGGATATTCGGGGTCATTGAAGGGGTTGTAACTTTCGATGAGGTCTATCCCCACAGGACAGGAACGGTCACCTCTATTGACAGTAATATATTGAGGTTCTTTGACAGCACAATGGATTTTGACATTAACGATCAGTTAATGCCCGGAGTTACGGCCAAGGTTACATTCAACACGGGTGCCCTTTCAGGGTATGAGTTTGAGATTCAAAACTACGACGATGTAACAAAGAGGTTTCAAATAATCGAGTATGAGGATGAGACGGGTCTTATCTTGCCAAATGCCATGTTAAAGGCCGAGGTAGGTGATGAATACGTCATTCATGATGTCATTATGCCACAGACCTATATTGATGCAGCAGAAGCGGAACTACTGGCCAAGGCAACGGATTATTTGGAGGACAATAGCCTTCCCAATGCAATATATGACGTAATACCCCATTATCCATATTTAAGGGAAAACCTTATCCAATTGAATGTTGGGGATATCGTTACCATTACCGATGATGATTTTGGTATTACCTTTCAGACAAGGATACTTAATATTACCCAAAGCTTGGCCAATCCATATCTATACTCGATCAAGGTAGGGGATAAGGTGACAGTGAACTATATCACCAAAGTACTTTCCAATCAGGTAGAGCTTGACAACAGCATTAGGATTGAAAGGACGGACAGGACTGCTGACTACAACAGGATCAGGAGGAATCTTAGGAACATAGATGAATTAAGGGATTCCATTTTCGACCCTGACGGATATTTTGATCCGACCCATATAAAACCATTGAGCATAGAGACGTCTATGTTATCCGTGGGCAACAAGAGCCAACAATTTTTAATAAGGGAATTGTTGATCGAGGCCAATTATCAGGCTGATCCCAACAAGACCAATATAGGAAATGGGGTTTTGGTGCATTTTGTCATTGAGGACACGATTAGGGAGTGGAACCTTTCGGGATCCGTAAAAACCCATGCCGATAACAATCAGTACTACTACATATACGCCCGGTGCAACCGAGTTGGCAATACAGGCGATTTCTTGACCACTTCGGTTCAATATAAAGTAGATGCCGGAAGTACATATTACTATTTCCTTATAGGTGTCATACACTCCGTTGTTGATGGTGTAAGGGGGATATCCCTCACATATGGGCAAACGACTATAAACGGTAAGTTTATCACCACTGGACGTGTCCAATCAATTGACGGAATCAATTATTTTGATCTGGACACGGGCCAGTTTTTTGTAGGGGATTCGAACAGTTCTTTGGATTGGAGCGTGACCAATCCGAATAAATTGACATTAAAGGGGTCATTGGTCCAGAGCGATTCGGGTGACGTTTTTCCACTTCCCGTATATCGGGGGGATTATTCGGCATCGACTACTTATTACCAAGGAGACCAGGTCCTTTATAATGATTCGGTGTATATGATGATCCATGCAAGCCCACAGATAAATAAGGTGCCAACAAATGCTACCTATTGGAAACTATATGCGGCAGGTGGTTCGGGTGCCGATGGAGTGGACGGAACCTCAATAATTTTTAAAGGGACTTATTCTTCGCATCCGTTAAGCCCTCAAAATGGATGGGCCTATTACAACAGTACTGACAATAAGAGTTATGTTCGTCAAGATGGGGTTTGGTACCAAATGACAATTGACGGCGTCGATGGAAACGATGGACTTTCAATAGTTTGGAAGGGCGATAGTGCGACCCCTCCAAGTAGTCCCCAAGTAAATTGGGTTTACCGTGATACGGATAATGGCCTTGTGTATATCTATAATGGAACAGCCTGGACACTGATGGTTCGGGACGGTGATGATGGGGTCAATGGAACCAACGGTGCGAACGGTCTAAATGTTTACATTACGTATCATGATAATCCACTTACATCGCAACCGTCGACCCCTACCGGTAGCGGTACCACTGGAGGGTGGACTACCGTATCGGCAGCTACCAGAAATTGGATGTCACAAAAAGTGGCAGCAAACTCTACATCCGGTACCTGGGGAACTCCCATAAGGATAAAGGGACTTGATGGAGCCAACGGGGCCAATGGATCAACTGGACCGTCCATGGTATACCGTGGTATTCATTCAGGATCAACCGTGTACTATAATAATTCACTTAGAAGGGATGTTGTAAAGTTTGGATCGACGTATTATATGTACAGTGGTACCAATGGAGTAGCTTTAGCTTGGAACGCTGCCAATTGGCAAAGTTTCGGAGCTTCGTTTACCAGTGTGGCCACTGACCTATTGTTGGCGGAAAGTGCCACTATTGCAGATTGGGTAATACAGGGTGGTAAAATTAGTTCCCAAAGTTCATTTTTAAGCAATCCTAAAGCCGTATTAGATGGAACGGATGGGGTTATAAAAATTCAAGACGGCGTTAATGTTTACGGAACAACCGGGACGAAAGTTAGCAATGTTCCTTTTTCACTAGAAATAAACCCCGAAGAGGGAGGTATAAAAATCGCCCGAGATGCGGCCGGGGGGCAGTCGGCAACAAGGGCCTATATAAAAAATGACCAGATTTCTCTTGATGCGGCCGGGCCAATGGGAGGCGGCGACGTATATGATGGTCGCCGAATAGGTTTTTATGGAAATGTTAAAGCTTATCAAAGGCATTCAGTAGGGACAGAGTATGTCGCTGCGTTTTATGGTAGAGCATTAAATTTCGAGAGTTCAAACCCCGCCCCCGAATACGGAGGGTATTTCGAGAAAATTTACTTTACAGGCTTGCATCAAAAGGTTTATCAAAGGTTTTCTAGTGGTAGTTATTATTGTTCTGAAACCGATGTTGTTATTGTTGGCCGACATACATCCGGAACATTGTATGTTTATTTACCTAATTCAAACAGATGGCCCGGGCGAACAATTATGGTAAAAAGGGCGTATTCAGGAATCTATGTAAATGGAAATGGGGCTAATTTAAGGCGGCACGATAATAATACACAAATAGGAATCGCCGAGGGTGATATGTGGCAGTTTATTTGGGATGGAACTGAATGGCTTGCTAATGTTCTAACCCGCTAAAAAAGCCTTTTAATAACAAATTTGTTCCGAATAAAAAATGTGCTTAGTGGTTCCGTCTTGGTAATCGCTAGGCGCTTTTTTTTCCTCGGTAACCTCTAAAACATTATAAATATCAGAGCCTTTTTCATGTGTGAAGTGGGTTACTTGGTATCGACAATCACTTTCCTTTTCACAGGAATAAAGAATAAGCGAAAATACAAGGAATAAAATTGCTTTTTTCATGGTTTTCTTTTGTTTTTAGATTATAAATGTAATAATAATTTATTACAAAATTATTTTTTGTGTGATAATTAGTTATAACTATTATCTTTACGTTCATGGAGCGTTTCAAAATTCTATTAAAAAGCAAGGGCAAAACAATGAAGCAATTAGCCGATTCTTTTGGCATTGCGAGGGAGAGCCTTTATAGTAGGTTGAACAATCCAAAATATGAAACAATAAAAGAGGTCGCGGACAAACTGGACTGCATGGTTCCCGAACTCTTTGATGCGCCAGAAGGTTTTGAGCACTGGTATGAGAAAGGTCAATGGCTTGGTATAAGAAAGAAACATTAAAGCCAAATTATTCTATAATTTACGCAACTACGGAATCCATTCTTTAATTGTCATTAACATCTTCCGATAAATATTGATTTTCGCATAAATCAATCGGTCGTGGATGATTATTGCCTAACATTTTTCCTTTATGCAATTGCATTGGTTTGGGGGTTGATCAAAAAGGGCGCTTGTGATAAATGTGACCTAAGCCGACCTAACAAATTGTAATATGCTGAAATTTATTTACCTGAACCTACTGTTCATTCATAAAGGTAGTCTTGCTAGTAAGGCGAAAGCAACCCTTTATTTATCGTTGTCGGCCTCGCCTTTTGCCGTTTTAATAGAAAAATTCACTGCGTGGTACAATATCAACTATGGATATGTTGTGTTTGTACTTATCGCAATAATGTTCGATCACTTCTTAGGCACTTGGGTGCATGCATTCATAAAGAGGGATTTTTCGATGAAAAAGAATATACAAGGTCTGTTGATAAAATGTTCAATGGTATTGATGGTCGGGGTATTGGTGGAAGGGTTTAAGCACATTTTGGGAAGCGAGAATTTCATTACAGACTATTTTAACCTGGTAAGCCGATTAATGGTGTTCATATACCCTGCTGGATCCGCACTTATGAATTGTGCAATAATTACCAATGGGACGTTTCCCCCGACCAGTTGGATGGGAAAGATAACCAAGTTCAATTCCAATATGGATTTGAAGTATTTCAAAGGAAATGAAAATGGGACTAATGAAGAAAAACCGGGAAATCCTTAATTAAGGCAAAACTAATTAAATGAAAGCATTACTTCCCAGACTACAAAAAGACGGAACCACCCAAACACTTGGAAGGTTCCATCTGTACGATGGTATTAAAGAAGTGTTTTCTTGTGTAGTATTGGAACTTGGGGACAACGGCAATAAGACGGGCATCAGTAGCATCCCTGCCAAGACCTATAAGTGCGAACTTCGTTTTAGCGATAAATACCAATGGCATTTTTGGGTAAAGGATGTGGAAGGGCGTTCCTGGATCCTGATCCATTTTGGCAATTATTATAGGGATACGCGCGGTTGTATTCTCCTAGGAAATGATTTTGCGGATATCAACAAAGATGGTTTTCTTGACATTACCAGCAGTAAAAAGACCATTAAAAGGTTGCTGGAGGTGGCGCCAAAAGAATTTACATTAACCATTGTGGATCTGGATGAAAAAAGTAAGTAGCTATACAGACGGCAAAAGAAAAGGGTATCATTTTCATTGTGAAGGATGCGGATCTGCTCATGGAGTTTTTACAGATGGAAAAGGAAGTCCTAATTGGATATTTAATGGTAATGAGGAAAAGCCAACTTTTACACCTTCTGTTTTGGTTAGATGGGTTTCTCTTCCAAAGGGTATTTTAAAAAATGATAAAGGGGAATATGTATTGGGTCCCGATGGTAGGATCAAAGGAGCAAAAGATGAAGTTTGTCATTCATTTGTTACTGACGGGAAAATCAGATACTTAAATGATTGCACTCATCACATGAAAGGCAAAACAGTAGAACTTGTAGATTTTTAGAAACCGGGATGCAGCTCAACAGCCAACAAATCGAACAACTTTTAATTCAATACCATGCGGATACTATTATGCATATTCTTGATCTTTAGCCTTTCCGGTTGTGGTACCATGCGGACCACCAACAAGAGCAAGGAGAAGTTTCGTCTTAGAGATCTGGGAACGATAGAAAGAAAGTCTCCGGCGGACAGGGTATATATTGCTTTACCATTAACCCTCAAGGATAGGCCCAAGGACACTACGCAAACCTATCATGGAAAAAAAGGATCCCGTACAGATGTCACTTTTGACAAAGATGGCAATGTTACCAATATACTTACAGATTGTCCGGAAGTGAGCGAGCTGGAGCAAAAGAATTTAGAGTTGGACTATTCCAGGAGGGAAAAGGAAACGGAACGCCAATTTAATATGGAGTTAGCGAAAATTGCACAAAGTACCATTCTATGGTTAGGTGGTATTTTCGCCGTGGCATGGGTATTTAAAGGTTTGTTAGGGAGGATTATCCACAATTAACATACTTTTAATCGATTTTCACAACATTTTTAGTATTTTTCATGTCCTTAGTGATATATTAGCTCGAAAGATATTTCAATTTAATATTTACCAATGCTATGAGGTATATAGTTGCATTTTTGTTTTCAGTAATTTTGTTAGGTTGTTCGGCTAATAGATCTATTGGAGAAACGGAGTCAATTAATCTACAAACCTCCAGTTTTGAAGATGTAAATTATTCAACAATATCTGATTACAATAAAATAGAAGTTACAAAAGATTCAATCTCCTCAGTAGTTCGGAGAGATAATCGATAGATATCACTCCACTTACACCGATAGAATTATTTGAAATGGCTTCGGATAGGATTCCGATACCTCTATATTGACCAGCATCTACAGTCCTTTGACCCTTATCATATGCTTTAATATCTTTAGCTATTTTTTCTGTAATGGAGCCATAAGGGTTTAAAATAAAAGAAGCTATCCCGATTACTTCGTCCTCGGCGGGTGTTTTACCCAATTTTATTACCGGACCTCCTGAATTTCCTCTATTTAGTGTTATGTCCATCCAAGCGGAATCCCTTTTATATTTTTTTATGATCGTAATAGAATCATTTTCCGTTATGGTAAAGTTTCTGTCTTCGATATATTTTGTTGAAAGTATTCCTTGAGAAATAAGTCTATGTTCAATTCCAAGGGGATATCCGCTGGTATACATTACATCTCCTTCATTTGCCTTGCTCCATGTACCTAATTTTAAAGGAACAATTTCCGATTCAGGTAATACCACGGATTTTAATAAAAAAAAATCATAGCTCTTGGCAAGAATAGCCCCTTCCACATTATTGACTAAATAAGTTAAAAATTCAAGATTGACTTCTTCTCCGTTCCTTAACATTGCTGTTACCTTTTTAAAATTTATTACGCCATTGTCATTGGTGTTTTCTAGTGCTGATTTAATTACATGTTCGCAAGTAGCTATCCAACCATCTTTATGTACGAAGAACCCTGTACCAGCAGTTTTTCCATCGATCATTATTTTAACAATGGATTTGTCCAATCTGTCTATTCTTTCCTTTCCTAAGGATTGAGATAGCATTATTACAGGTATTAGTATAAGTATAGCGAATAATATTTGCTTCATTTAGTTGGAAATTAAACTTGTTAAAAAATCTAAATTAGGGAATTATTCTTAATACTACATACCAGCCTTTGGTTTCCATTCCGGCACCTCCCTATGCAAAATGTACCCCAACAATTCCCCTTTGAATAATAGTTGGGAAAAACTGCCAAGCCTGGTATAGGAAACATCATCCCAGGAAAAGCCTTCAGGGAGGATTTCAATGATTATTATAAGTTCGGCTTCGGTCATTACTCGATCATTTTGGAATAATCTTCAGATATCTCAGCGTCTATAGATCTCAGATATTTTTCCAGGGCGCTTATGGTTGCATGTCCAGTGATCAACATCAGTTTGCTTTTAGTTTCGAAAGGGGAAAACTCTTTTCTCAATTCCCTATAAAGTTTTGTTATAAAAAAATGACGGAAAGAATAAATACCGTAATCCTCTCCCAGTCCAAAATGCTTTTTCACCTTAGCGAACTCACGTGAGAAATGACCACGCTTGGCATCCTCTGATATATCCCATTTACCCCAGAATCCATCCTTTGTAAACAAATATCCAGATATATTGGTTTTTGGAATTTCGTTCATTAGAACGCTTGGAATCGTTTTTATCTTCATTTCCTCGCCCTTGGTCTTAACGGTAAGGGTGGATCCTGTCCAGTCAAAACTATGTTCATTCAATCTGCACACTTCTATCGGTCTCAGAAAATTGTAGGAGACGAACTTGACGAACAATAACAAGTTTGGACAATTTTTGTCCATAAACGCAAATAGTTCATCAACTTGATCCGTGGTATAGGTCCGGTTCCTTTTAGGTTTGGACTTCAGCAATGGTATTTTAGCCACGAAATTACGTTCAATCATTCCTTCATCTTCCAAGGTCTGCCAAATGGTTCCAATGTTGGTCCTGTAATTGTTCCTGGATCTTGAGCTTACATCTTGAAGCACTTCATTTAGATAGTCTGTCACCGTCTTTTTTGTAACAGAAGTAATAAACCTTCTTTCAAATCCGTTACGCTTGAGATAATCCTTGAATTTGTTTATATCGCTGGTGAATCTAGTAAAGCTGGAGGGGGTCATGTGCATCTTTTTTATTTCCATGGCCTTATCAATGGCTTCGAATGCACCTAAATTTTCATTCGTTTCTTTTCCTTCGGGATTATATGGGTCAAAACCTTTTTTCAGCATGATGTTCAGGTTCTCCAAATGGGTCTTAAGAATTTCCATACGTTCACGGTATGTCTTGAAGTTGTTGACACCACCATAAATATTTTTCTGTCTTTCCATTTTTCCCGTCTCCGGATGGCGGTATGACCAGCGCACATACCACCTTTTGCCAAGGGCTTTGGTCTGCTCTTTTTGGGTCAAGTCTGACCACTTGCCTTTAAATCCATTATAAATACCTGTACTGTAATTTTTTTTCACAAAAAAGTGTTCGTAAAAGTGTTCGTTAGGCTTTTTGCTGCCTGATTTTATTGGGGTTTTAATTAAAAAACTCCGGTAATCAGCCGGAGTTTATTCATCAATCAAAAAACGAACAGTCATGATAACTGTTGTTATGGTTTACAAATTACAATTTTAAAGACAGCTTTCCAATACGGGGAAGGATTGCGTTAAAATTTTAATTGTATGGATCAACTATCCAAGATATGTTTTAAGAATCTTACTTCTTGAAGTGTGTTTTAGCCTTCTGATAGCCTTTTCCTTTATCTGACGGACCCTTTCCCTGGTGAGGTCAAAGGTTTCCCCAATTTCTTCCAAGGTCATGGAGTGTTGTCCTGCCAAGCCAAAGTACAAGCGGATGACATCTGCTTCCCTGGGCGTTAAGGTTTCAAGGGCTCTTTCTATCTCTGTTCTTAGGGATTCGTGCAAAAGCTCCTTATCTGGGTTAGGAGATTCCCCACTACGAAGTACATCGTAAAGGTTGGAATCCTCACCGTCTATCAATGGGGCATCCATGGATACATGGCGACCAGAATTTTTAAGGGACTGCTTAACATCTTCAACGGTCATGTCCAATTCCTTGGCAATTTCCTCTGCTGAAGGTTGTCTTTCGTGCGCTTGCTCCAAAAAGGCAAAGGTCTTATTTATTTTGTTGATGGAACCAATCTTGTTAAGGGGCAATCTTACTATACGCGACTGTTCTGCCAGGGCCTGTAAGATCGACTGGCGTATCCACCAAACCGCATAGGAGATAAATTTAAATCCACGGGTTTCGTCAAAACGCTGTGCCGCCTTTATAAGACCAAGATTACCTTCATTGATCAAATCGGGTAGGGTAAGCCCTTGGTTTTGGTATTGCTTGGCAACAGATACCACAAATCTAAGGTTGGCTTTGGTGAGCTTCTCAAGGGCAATTTGGTCTCCGGCCTTGATGCGCTGTGCCAATTCTACTTCCTCATCGGCGGTGATCAAATCAACCTTGCCTATTTCTTGTAAGTATTTATCCAAGGAAGCGGTTTCCCTATTGGTAACCTGTTTTGTTATTTTAAGCTGTCTCATCGAAATATTTTCTTTCTAAGTTAAGTTCACTAAGCATAAGCTGTATAAGGTTATACGTAAATAAATATGAAATGTTACAACAAGCCTGCTTTATTTTACATTTTTGGACAAAATGCATAAAAAAAAGGCCGCCTTACCCAAAAAAATGGAATAAGGCGACCTTGAATATTAAAAGATGTAGTTACAAACTAGTCCCTTCTGGGCTTGCGGTCCCTGTCTCTACCTCTATCGTTTCTTCCTCTGTCATTGCGTCCACGATCTTCCCTTGGCGGTCTTTCCTTAAAACCTTCAGGTTTTGGCAATAATGCCTTACGAGAAACTTTTTCCTTTCTTGTTCTTGGGTCTGTGCCAAAATACTTGACATCAAAAACATCGCCCATGTTTACAACATCGGAAACATTTTCTGTACGTTCCCATGCCAATTCGGATACGTGAAGCAACACCTCGTTTCCTGGGGCTTCGGTATATTCTACCACAGCTCCAAAATCCAACATTTTAATAACCTTCACTTCGTAGACACTACCTACTTCTGGCTTAAATAATAATGAATCTATTTTAGCAAGAACCATATCAATTCCTTCTTGTGAAGTACCAAGGATTTCTACGATTCCTTCTTCCGTTACAGGATCTTCATTGATTACGATGGTAGTATTGGTAGCTTTTTGCAATTCTTGGATAACTTTACCACCAGGTCCTATCAAGGCTCCAATAAATTCGCCAGGAATAACTCTGGTAACCATTTTTGGTGCATGAGCTTTTACATCGGCATTTGGTGTAGCTATGGTTTCAACCAATTTGTCCAAAATGTGTAAACGACCGGCAGCGGCTTGCTTAAGGGCATTTACCAATATTTCATAGGATAAACCTTTTACCTTAATATCCATTTGACAGGCTGTAATACCGTCAGCGGTACCTGTTACTTTAAAGTCCATATCCCCTAAGTGATCTTCATCCCCCAAGATATCGGACAATACAGCATAGTTTCCTGATTCGCTATCTGAAATCAATCCCATGGCAATACCAGAAACCGGCTTTTTTAATTGTACACCGGCATCCATCAAGGCCATAGTACCAGAACATACGGTAGCCATGGAAGAGGAACCGTTAGATTCCAATACCTCGGATACAACACGAACGGTATAAGGGCAATCCTCAGGAACCATACCTTTTAAGGCACGTTGTGCCAAGTTACCATGTCCTACTTCCCTACGTGAAGTTCCTCTGATAGGCCTTGCTTCCCCAGTTGAGAAAGGAGGGAAGTTATAGTGTAAATAGAAAGTTTCCTCTCCTTCATAAGAAGGCATATCTATTTGATTGGCTTCCCTGGAAGTGCCTAAGGTAACTGTGGCCAAGGCCTGGGTTTCCCCACGGGTAAAAATTGCGGAACCATGGGTAGAGGGCAAATAGTCTACCTCACACCAAATAGGCCTAATTTCATCGGTTTTTCTACCGTCAAGTCGAAGCCCTTCATTTAAGGTTAGATCTCTAACAGCTTCTTTTTCTGCCTTGTAGTAGTATTTGGAAACCAAGTCCCCGATATCGGCCAATTCCTCTTCGGAAAAAGTAGCCTTAATTTCTTCTTTTATTGCGTCAAATGCCGCACTTCTCTCATGTTTGGAAGATCCGGCTTTGGCAATGGCATAGACCTTATCATAGGCCATGTCATGGATTTTTTTGGCTAATTCCTCATCTTCTCTTTCAGGCTCGTATTCACGAACTTCTTTCTTGCCAAATGCTTCGGCCAGTTTTAGCTGTGCCGCACACTGTACTTTAATGGCTTCATGGGCAAATTTAATGGCTTCTACCATCTCCTCTTCGGAAATCTCTTTCATCTCCCCTTCTACCATCATTACAGAATCGGCAGAAGCACCAATAACCATATCAATATCGGATACCGCCAATTGTGCCCTGGTTGGGTTAATGATAAATTTACCATCAACACGTCCCACGCGTACCTCTGAAATGGCACATTCAAATGGGAAGTCAGACAATTGGATAGCAGCAGATGCGGCCAATCCTGCCATGGCATCTGGCATAACATCCTCGTCATGGGACATCAACTGTATCATTACCTGCGTCTCAGCATGGTAATCCTTTGGGAAAAGCGGACGCAATACACGGTCTACCAATCTCATGGTCAATACTTCGCCATCACTTGGTCTTGCCTCCCTTTTAAAGAAACCTCCAGGGTAACGCCCGGAAGCTGCAAATTTTTCACGGTAATCTACCGTTAAAGGAAGGAAATCCACATCACTTTGTTTGTAATTGGAA
>CAXAVP010000113.1:0-13056 GCA_963972175.1 uncultured Arenibacter sp. | reverse complement strand
GCACTTTGATACCGCCTTTTTTCTTACGGAACTTTGCCCACCAAAATACGGAAAGGCATAAGTCAATTGTCGTTGAATTGAAAGCACAGACGTTACCACCAAGATTAGAAATATTGGTGGTACGCTTCTCTCTTGCTTGATTTACCAAGTAGTAAGCATACTCTTCAAAGATATGATAGTCCCTATCCTGATTGGCTCTTGCCAAAGATGATTTTGAGACATTTTTACTCATCCCTAGATGGTAATTTTTGGAGTGATGAGCGTCCAGAGGGACAATCAAACCTCTTAATCTTTCACGATTGGAGAGCTGGCCGAACATCAAAGCAAACAGTTGATTCCAAGAGCTAAAATGCTTTACATATTTGTCTCTTTCATATTTGGCGACAATACGATTGAATTTACTCCAATTAGGAAACGAGACCAACTGAGCGAAAACGTATTTATCTTGGAACATATGGATATCAGATACATCTGACACAAAACTATGTATTTCAAGTCCGTTTGCTTACAAAACCTCTGTAACCAACTATATTTCAAACATTTCAAAGAACTATTTTAAACTTTAATGGAACAGCAATGAAACAATAATAAGGTTTAATTTTCCAATACCTGTCTCATGGCCTTGGCCTTTAGCAAACATTCTTCATATTCCTTTTCTGGGGACGCCTGGGCTGTGATGGCACTCCCTACCGTAAAAGAAACGTATAGCGCAGATTGATTATAGAGTATACTGCGAATAACAACGTTAAAATCAAAATCACCATCAGGGGTAAAATAGCCAACGGTGCCCGAATAAAGTCCCCTTTTGGATGCTTCCAACTCTTCTATAATACGCATTGCCGAAAGTTTTGGTGCCCCTGTCATACTTCCCATGGGAAAAGTTTCTTTAAGAATCTCCACCGGGTTTTTGTCATGGGATACCTCGGCCACCACCGTAGAGATCATCTGGTGCACCTGATCAAAGGAATACACCTTACAAAGTTCCTCTACCTTAACACTGCCCTTTAAAGCACTCTTGGACAGGTCATTTCTCACCAGATCTACGATCATAATATTCTCTGCACGCTCCTTTTGGTCCTCTTCCAAATTTTGTAGTAACCTAAGGTCTTCATTTTTATCCGTGGATCGCTTTGCTGTACCCTTTATAGGCTGTGATATTATCTTGTTTCCATTTTTTTTGATATAACGCTCGGGAGAAGCGCACATCAGGAACTTATCATTTACCTTCATATAGGCCGAAAAAGGGGCTCGGGATATGGAATTAAGCTTTTTAAAGGTCTTTAAGGCATCTATTTTAGTGTTTTCAGCATAGAATTCCTGACAAAAATTTGCTTCGTAGATATCGCCCCAATGGATATGCTGTAACATTTTGCTTACACGCTTAAAATATTCATCCTTAAAAATTCTAAGTTTTATTTTAATTCCCTCTGTATGTTCCTCATCCGACGACCTTGAGAACATAGCGCTGCCAATGGCCTCAAAATCCGATTCAATTTCGTCGTCTACCATATTCAGGTAATGAAAAGTGACCTTACTGCCATTGATACTGATAATCTTTTTAGGCTGAAAAAAATAAAGATCCGGAAAGCTTAACCCATCATAATTGGAGGAGGAAAGCTGCTCTATATCATTTTTTAAGTCATAGGACATATAACCAAATAACCAATCCTTGGTATTATTTTGATATGTCTTTAAATCCTCAAAGGCATTATCGGTATCCGTAACTATGGAAGTTAGGGCATCTACCGCCAATATCCCATTATACGATGCATACTTGCCCTGATGCTCATTACTGTCTAACCAAACTACCTCATAGAATTGTTGGGACCAGTTTAATAAGGCTGTTTTAAAATCAGGAATATTTGGGACCGTAAAAGAGACCTTTTTTCGCAAGGATAACTAAATTTTAGATAAGAAAGATTCCAGGGCCCTTTTATGCGCTTCAGAATGTTCGGCATCCGTAATACCCTTCTGTTCGTCAAAGGTATGCTTAAATGAAGGCAGGGAAAAGGTAGCAACCGTCTCTCCGCCAAATCGTGGGATAATTGACTTTACCACCTCCAAGGAGCCTATTGCCCCCCTTCTTCCTCCAGATGTGGACATCAACAAAATCTTTTTGTCTACCAAGAAATTCCTGTCTACCCGCGACAACCAATCCAGGACATTCTTAAAATAGGCTGAGGGGTTGCTATTGTGCTCATTCACTGATATGATCAAAGCATTGCTTTTCACAATCTTATCCTTTAATTTCACCAAAAGCGGACCATATCCTTCCTGCTTTTCCAAATCCTCGCTAAATACTGGAAAACTATAGTTGGTCATATCCAACAACTCCACCTCATGTTCAGAGATAAGTGTAGTAGTGTACTTTACTAATTTATAGTTAATTGAGGTGCTGGAATTGCTTCCAGCAAAGGCTAATAATTTCAAAGCATTTCTTTTTAAATATTCCATCCACGAAAATACCTTAAAATAGATTGAATTGCGAGTATTTTGCATAATTTTGCAGCTCACAAGATCCAAATAAGCTGTTTATCAAATATATAGGTGTATATAAAAAATAAAATGAACAACAACTTGCGACTTTATTTTATTGACGCCATAAGGGCGTGGGCCATTCTAATGATGCTCCAAGGGCATTTTATAGACGGCCTACTAGACAACGCCTTTAGAGACAATTCCAACACCTTCTATTCCATTTGGAAATATTTCAGAGGGGTTACTGCTCCAGTTTTTTTCACGGTATCGGGTTTTATTTTCACCTATCTGCTTATTAAGGGGGACCAAGTAGGACTGAACAATCCCAGGGTAAAAAAAGGACTGAAAAGGGGACTACAACTTTTAGCCATTGGATACTTGCTGCGAACCAACTTTTTTGGCCTCTTAAATGGACAGCTATACGATTCCTTTTACCTGGTGGATGTACTACACTGTATTGGTCTTTCCATTTTGGGTATAATAGGCATTTATTTGCTTACCATTAAAAGAAACAAGTTGCTGTTTCCCGGTATTTTATTGGCCACTACATTGGTCCTTTTTATAATGGAACCCCAGTACAAACACTATACACACTACTACCTACCCAAACTATTGGCCAATTACCTTACGAAGGCCAATGGATCTGTTTTCACCATTATTCCCTGGTTTGGATATGCCAGCATTGGCGCCTTTTTGTCGGTTTTGTTTAGTAGGTTCAAAAATAACACCTACCTCTACCCTATTGCGATTGGCAGTCTTAGCATCCTTGGATTTGCGCTTTTGACGTATTCCTCTGCCTTTTTTTTAAAGCTTTATGAGGTAAGCGGTATGCTGATATTTTCAAAAATTTATTTTAACAATTACCTGTTTATTCGCTTGGGTGATGTCTTCTTGGTTTTTGCCCTATTTATGCTATTTAGGCGTTTTATGAACCACAGAACCATCCTGAGAATTGGGCAGAGCACCTTGTCTATATACGTTATACACTATATTATTTTATACGGAAGCTTTACGGGGTTGGGGCTCTATTACTTCCTTAATCACAGTCTTTCACCAATTATAGCCATTGCAGGAGCTTTTGTATTTATACTGATCACCACTGTACTGGCTTTAAGATATGAAGAAAACAAGGCTCTTTTAAAGCAGCAACTGTACAAAGCCCTGAAGGTAGGCCAATTGAAAGTTGAAAATTGGTTAAACCAGGAAGGGCAGCCGACCCTAAAAGCGTTTATCATCAAAACCAAGCTTGGCCTGATGCGCTTATTTAGAATGGTAAAGAATTAGTAACCCATGTTTTTATTTATGGGAATTCTATTATTTTCGTTCAAAAATATAAAATATGGGTACTACCAATAAAAAATTCACTCCCATTGCAGTGGAGTTGGAAAAAGATAAAAAATATTCATGGTGCAGCTGTAGCCACAGCAGTAATCAACCATTCTGTGACGGTAGTCATAGGGCCAAAAAGGCATCCCCTCCCCTCACCTTTGTTGCGGAGGAGAGCAGAAAGGCACATTTGTGCACCTGTAAATTAACAAAAAATCCACCTTTTTGCGATGGCAGCCACAAAATGTGACGGCAGTTTGATTTGCAAAAAAGGCATAAGAAAGTGCAGTCTAAAAAAAGCCCCGTTAGGAAAATCCTAACGGGGCTTTGGTTTTTTAAACCTATATTTATTTAAACATGCAGGGCCCTGTTATCGGTAGCTGCCAAGGCTGCCTCCTTTACTGCCTCCGCAAAAGTAGGATGGGCATGGCTCATCCTGGAAATATCCTCTGCTGAAGCCCTGAATTCCATAGCGGTTACCGCTTCGGCAATTAGATCGGCTACTCTGGCTCCAATCATATGGACGCCCAAAACTTCATCGGTTTCTTTATCAGCCAATATTTTTACAAATCCGTCCAAGTCCATACTCGCCCTGGCTCTTCCCAGTGCACGCATTGGAAACTGCCCCACCTTGTAAGCCACTCCGGCTTCCTTTAATTCTTCCTCGGTCTTGCCTACTGCGGCCACCTCTGGCCAAGTATATACAACCCCGGGAATTAAATTGTAATCTATATGAGGCTTTTGTCCGGCCAAAACCTCGGCTACGAAGGTTCCTTCCTCCTCGGCCTTGTGCGCCAGCATAGCCCCCCTTACCACATCGCCAATAGCATAAATATTCGGAATATTGGTCTGCAAGTGCTCATTAACGGCTATAGTACCGTTCTTTTCCAACTCCACACCGGAAGCTTCAATATTTAAACCGTCCGTAAATGGTCGCCTCCCAACAGAAACCAAACAATAGTCACCTGTAAAAGTAACCTCTTGTCCTTTCTTATCCTCTGCTTTTACCACTACTTCGTCTCCTTTGGTCTCTACCGTAGTAACCTTGTGCGAAAGATTAAATTTCACCTTTTGTTTCTTCAACACCTTGGTAAGCTCTTTTGAAAGGGCTTTGTCCATTCCAGGAACAATTCGGTCCATGAATTCTACCACTGTTACTTCGGCGCCCAGTCGCTTATACACCTGCCCAAGTTCCAATCCAATTACCCCACCTCCAATAACAATAAGATGTTTGGGAACTTCTTTTAGTTCCAAGGCCTCTGTAGAGGTAATAATACGTTTCTTGTCCAATTTAATAAATGGCAAGCTAGATGGTTTGGAGCCAGTAGCAATAATGATGTTCTTAGCCTCTATGGTCTCGGTCTTGCCATCGTTCTTTTTAATATCTATATGCGTGGTATCCTTGAAGCTACCAATCCCCTCATAGACCTCTATCTTGTTTTTGTCCATCAAAAACTTAACACCTGCACAGGTCTGATCTACAACAGACTGTTTTCTGGAAATCATTTTTTCCAGGTTCACCTTAACCTCCCCTGGTATCTCGATACCGTGGGTGTCAAAATGCTTGATGGCATCCTCATAGTGATGGGATGAATCCAATAAAGCCTTGGAGGGAATACAACCCACATTAAGGCAGGTACCGCCCAAGGTTGAATATTTTTCTATTATCGCCGTTTTCATTCCTAATTGGGCGCAACGGATTGCCGCAACATATCCGCCAGGACCTGAGCCTATAATGGCTACATCATATTGGGTCATATTATATCTATATTGAAAAGATTAGTTTTTAATTGTAGTCACAAAAATACGAATGTTTTGCTGTTGGGCAACATTCAGATTTTTAGGATATTGATGTTTTTTTCCAACTTTGTTAAATACTGATTTCCGTAGTGCACTTTACCTCATTGATAACAAAGGAACTCTGAGTACTGCCAATATGGTTTATGGCGGTTAATTTGGTAATCATAAACTCCCGATAATCATCCATATCGCTCACACATACCTTTAGTATATAATCGTAATCCCCGCTGGTATGATAACATTCCACCACTTCCTTTAACTTAAGCACCTCCCGTTCAAACTGCAGTACAAATTCCTTATTATGCTGCACCAACCGCACGTGACACAGGACCACATAAGATTTGTTTACTTTCTTTTTATCTATCAAAGCCACATAATTGGTGATTACCCCTGATTTCTCCAACCTTTTAATACGTTCATACACCGCCGTAACCGAAAGATTGAGCTGAAGGGCATATTCTTTAGTTGTCTTTTTACTGTCCTTTTGTAACAGGGCCAACAATTTAGTATCTATTTCATCAAATTTCATATGATATATTTTCTGTGGCAACGCCATACCGATTAGTTAAAGACTAAAATAATCTAAATATACCATTCATTGTAGATTTATTATCTACATACAGTTACATATGTTGATATAAAGACTATTTATAAGTATTTTTATAGTAAAAACTTATACGATTATGGACTTTAAAGCAGCTGATGATTTACAGGATTTACAATACTTTGGTGAATACGGAGGTGTAAACCCCTCTATTTCGGATTCCTCAACTTATACATTTTTATCGGCAAAAACCATGTTCGATACTTTCGAAGGTAATACCGAAGGTTGTTACCTATATAGTAGACACTCCTCTCCTTCCAATTTATATCTGGGCGAAGCCTTGGCCGCGTTGGAAGGTACCCAAACCGCCAATGTCACCGCCAGTGGGATGGGAGCAATCAGCGCCGTAATAATGGAAATATGTCAGGCTGGCGACCATATTGTATGTAGTAGGACCATTTACGGTGGCACCTACGCTTTTATGAAAAACTTCTTAAAAAAATTTAATATCAGTATTTCCTTTGTAGATATCACCAATTTAAATGAGGTGGAAGAAGCCATTGGCCTGCATACCAAAATGATCTATTGCGAGTCTGTTAGCAACCCCTTATTGGAAGTAGCAGACATAGAAGCCTTGGCCAAGATTGCCAAAAAGCACAGTCTTCCGCTGGTAGTGGACAACACCTTTTCCCCTTTATCCATCTCCCCTGCCAAATTAGGAGCCGATATTGTAGTGCACAGTTTAACAAAGTTTATCAATGGAACAAGTGACTGTGTGGCTGGTGTTGTATGCGGCAGTAAGGAATTCTGTCTCTCCCTGAAGGATGTAAACCAAGGAGCCGGAATGCTACTGGGAAGCACTTTGGACAGCCTGCGGGCCTCATCTATTTTAAAAAACATGCGAACCTTGCACATCAGGATAAAAAAACACAGTGAAAACGCATTGTACCTGGCCCAAAATTTTGAAAAAGACGGATTTAGAGTAGTATATCCCGGATTAAAATCGCATCCTGGACACGGGCTAATGAAAAAACAATACAATCAGGAATATGGTTTTGGAGGACTCATGACCCTGGATGTAGGAACCGTGGAGAAAGCCAACGCCCTTATGGAGCTAATGCAAACCAAAAGATTGGGATACTTAGCGGTGAGTTTGGGATTCTACAAGACCCTATTCAGCGCACCGGGAAGCTCTACCTCTTCCGAAATTCCCATGGAAGAGCAAATAAAAATGGGTTTATCCAATGGCTTGATCCGATTTTCAATTGGTTTGGACAACGATATACACCGCACATATTTAGCCATGACAGACTGCTTAAAACAATTAAAAATATCAGGCCACAAGGAAGCTAAGGTGTAATATTGTGTTTGCAGAACAAATTGCAAAATCGTAATATTACGAAGTTTCTAACCTCAAATACATGCAAAACCTCAGTACCAATCCCGCAGGACCTGAAAATGAACATATTGTAGATAACAAGGAATTAAATATTTGGGAAGCCCTTATTCCTGTTTTCCTTCTGATGATGATGCTGGCCTACAATATATTCTATGCCGAGGGGGAATGGCTAGGAGAATATTCCAATCAGTTTATCTTACTAATGGCTGGTTTTATTGCAGCTATCGTAGGGCTGTTTAACAAGACCTCCTTAAAGACAATGTGGCTGGAGGTACTGGAAAACCTAAGAAGTGTTTTGGTGCCCATTATGATTTTGTTCTTGGTAGGCGCCCTTGCCGGAACTTGGCTGGTGAGCGGTATTATTCCAGCCATGGTATACTATGGACTACAAGTGTTGAATCCCGCCATATTCCTGCCGGCTTCGGTTATTATAGCTGCCATTATCTCTGTGGCTACCGGAAGCTCTTGGACTACCTCCGCTACGGTAGGTATTGCCCTAGTGGGTATTGGAAGTGCCCTTGGCATTGCCCCGGGCATGATAGCGGGCGCCGTAATTTCAGGTGCTTATTTTGGGGATAAAATGTCTCCTTTGAGCGACACTACCAATCTGGCCCCCGCTATGGCAGGAACAGATCTGTTTACGCACATCAAATACATGACCTTCACTACCGTCCCTACTGTCCTGATTACGCTAGTTGTTTTTGCAGTGATCAGTTTTAATGTGGAAACCACTGGTAGTGCAGATGTAAGCTCACTGCTCATTACTATTAAGGAAACCTTTAATATAAACCCATATCTTTTTATAGTCCCCGCAGTAGTAATTATCATGATCCTTTTTAAGACCAAACCCTTAATCGCATTGGGAACCGGAGTAGGCCTGGCCGGTGTATTTGCTTTGTTTTTTCAGACCGAGGTACTAAAAACACTTTCGGATTCCAACGTTACTGCCATTTTTAATGCTATTTTTAGCGATACCAGCATAACAACGGAAAATGAGAAACTAAACGATTTGTTCAGCGCAGGGGGCATGAAAGGAATGCTATGGACCATTTACTTAATATGCTCCGCTATGGTATTTGGTGGCATAATGGATGGCATTGGCGCCTTGGCCAGAGTTACCAAAGCATTATTGTCTGTAGCAAGCTCTGTCTTTGGCTTATTTGCCAGTACCGTCATAAGCTGTTTGGGACTTAATGCCATAGCCAGTGATCAATACCTGGCCATTGTGATACCGGGAAAAATGTTTAAAAAAGCCTTTCAGGACAAAGGTCTTGCCCCTGAAAACCTGAGTAGAACCCTAGAAGATTCAGGAACCGTAACCTCCGTACTTATTCCTTGGAATACATGCGGGGCATATCAATCCAGCGTACTAGGGGTTGGTGTAGGGGAATATTTTATATATGCCATTTTTAATTGGTTAAGTCCGTTCATGACCTTGTTTTTTGCCGCCGTGCACCTAAAAATAAGGCAACTTAAAACAACCACACAAAGCCTTTAATTACCTTAATTATCATATTATCGATACACGATTAAATTACCGTAGTTTTCGTTAAATTAAAAGTTGTTATTTTATCGATTTAACAACATTGAACAACGCTTCACACAAGTATATGCAATAGTTATATCGGCATAAATTATTTAAATCCATAATACTTTCTACCTCCCTATTAAGCTGTAATTTTACGTCAGAAATCAAACGTAAAAAATTACAAATATGACTTTAGTAGGAAAAAAATTCCCCAACCTTAGTGTTAATGCAATGAACGATTTAGGCGACACTTTCCAAATAAATGTTTTGGAAGAAGCCCAAAAAAACAACAAAAAGGTGATTTTGTTCTGGTACCCAAAAGATTTCACTTTTGTTTGTCCAACAGAACTACATGCTTTTCAAGCTGCCTTGGGTGAGTTTGAAAGCAGAAACACCATTGTTATTGGAGCTTCCTGTGATACTGCAGAGGTTCACTTTGCCTGGTTAAATACAGCCAAGGACAATGGAGGTATTGAAGGGGTAACCTACCCAATACTGGCCGACAGCAACAGAAACTTGGCTTCTACCTTAGGTATTTTGGATATTAGCAACGAACAGTACAATGAAGATACCGGTGTGGTAACGGTAGAAGGCGATAACGTAACTTACCGTGCTACTTACCTTATTGATGAAGAAGGTACCGTATTCCACGAAGGCATCAATCATATGCCATTGGGAAGAAATGTAAATGAATATATACGTTTAATAGACGCCTATACCCATGTACAACAAAAAGGTGAGGTTTGTCCTGCCAACTGGGAAGAAGGTAAAGATGCTATGACTGCCGACAGAAATGGGGTAGCCAGCTACTTGTCTACTCACGCAAACTAAGAATTACAAACAAATATCAGGGAGTCAATTGCACGCTCAATTGACTCCCTTTTCATAAATTTAAATTAGAAAATATGTTACTCGAATTGGAAAATGATAATCTAAAGGAGATTATCGATCAAAACAAGAAAGTGGTTGTACAGTATTCGGCTACCTGGTGCGGTAACTGTAGAATAATGAAGCCTAAGTTTAAGAAAGAGGCCTCCCTTAATGAGGATGTTACCTTTGTATTGGCCGATGCCGAAAAATTTCCAGAATCCAGAAAATTGGCCAAGGTAGACAACCTACCCACATTTGCTGTTTTTAGTGGAGGGGAATTTAAAAATCAGGTACAGACAAATAAATACGACGTACTAAAAGAATTGATCAGTGAAGTTACCAGTAATTAAACATTTAGTACACTTTATCGGGGAAAACGATGAAGATTACATTTTGGAAACCTTGGAAACCTTGGAATCCGTAACCGAAGTTTCCTCTTTAAAGGACGAGGAATTGGATGTAATTGGCGAATTGATCTCCAACCTATACGGGGCCCTGGAAGTACAGAAGTCCATTAAGGATGGTAAGCCACAAAAAGAGGCTCTTAACGAATTTATGCAGCGAGTGGTGGGATCTATAGACAATTGACCCTACCAAAGACGCTGGTTATACTAAAAAATAGATCCTACTATTCTAATAACAACTTGGAAATAGTGGGATTTTTCATAAATCTATGGCCCCATTGGCCCAACTTTGATCCTCCCGTCTTTTTTTCTACGATATTCCTTATATATGACCCATATATTTTTTAATTTCACAAAGAATTAAAAAATATAATTATGGCAACTGTAACACTTAAAGGAAACCCAATAAATACTATAGGAACACTTCCAGCTATTGGATCTGATGCTCCCAATTTTACAATGACCAAAGAAGATTTATCTTCTGGCTCCCTTTCGGATTATAAAGGAAAAAAAGTAGTTCTCAATATTTTTCCAAGCATAGATACGGGTACTTGTGCCCAGTCTGTAAGACAGTTTAACCAAGAAGCTGCCGAATTGGACAATACTGCCGTAGTATGCATATCCAAGGACTTGCCGTTTGCCCAAGGGCGATTCTGTGGAGCAGAGGGCATTAATAATGTGGAAATGATGTCCGACTTCAAGAACGGTAATTTTGGGAAGGCCTATGGGGTAGAATTTGCCGACGGTCCACTAGAAACACTACTATCCAGATCTGTTGTTGTTGTTGATGAAAAAGGCAAGGTTCTTTACACGGAACAAGTTTCTGAAACTGTGGAGGAGCCTAACTATAAGGCCGCTCTAGAAGCCTTGATGGATGCCTAAGGAAAGTTTTTTGGTAAATCGTATCCGTAGTGTTGGATTCGCGTTTAAAGGAGCCTTATTATTGATAAAGACCGAAGCTAGTATTAAAATTCAGGTTTTTATTACAATAATAATGACCTTTGCCGGATTCTATTTCAAGATCAGCAATACGGAATGGATCATACAAATACTGGCCATAGCCATGGTACTGGGGATAGAAGGTGTAAATACAGCCATAGAAAAAACAGCCGATTTTATTCAACCCGAATACGATAAAAAGATTGGGTTTATCAAGGATATATCGGCTGGAGCAGTAATGTTGGTATCCATTGCCGCATGCATCATTGGCCTTATCATCTATATCCCCAAGCTACATTAACAGTGACAGTTTACCTTTTCCAACATCCATTGCCATAGTCTAATGTAGCTTTTCTGGCAATAAGTGGATATATGGAGATTGGGGTTTAACTTTACATATAACTATATATAATAGTGACCGCCTTGGCGGTACAGTTCGCTGTGGCCAATATATTAAAAAAATACCTAGGTCAATTCCAAATTTTTTCGCTAATAGAAAATGTTGGGATCGGTTCACTAGTAAATTACCTCGGCGTGGCAAGTCTGTCTAAAGACTACGGCAGGCCTCGAGGCATAAATAAGGACCCTTATTTTGGATTTCTACGCAAGCGTCCGAGCATTTAAATCTCGATTATCGAGTAAATTTGTAATTTAGCCCCCAAGAATTGAAAATTGAATGGCAAAGAAGGTAAAAAAACCAAAGTCGACACCCAGAAAAAAGAGATTTTCTTTAAAATTATCAAAACAGAATAAAATTATTTTGGGGGGATTGTTAATGCTCTTGGGCATTGCGCTGTTCTTCTCCTTTATTTCCTTTTATTTTACCTGGCAAGATGACCAAAGCCTTCTTAGCGAATTCTCCAACAGGAATGAACAGGCTAGGAATTTGTTGAACAAATTTGGCGCCAATGTAAGTCATTTTGTACTCTACAAAGGATTTGGAATATCATCTATCCTTTTTACCTTTTTACTCTTTTTAAGCGGTTTGTACCTGTTTTTAAGCATGCAAAAGCAGGGGCTATTAAGAAAATGGATATGGGGATTGGTCTTTATAATATGGATCTCCATCGCCATGGGATTTTTTGCGGATGAAAAACCACTATTAGGCGGTATGGTGGGTTACGAGATGAACGATTTCTTACAGGATTACGGAGGTAAAGTTGGGGTCTTCCTACTTTTACTCTTTGGTCTGATCGTTATTTTGGTGCGTTTCTTTAAATTTTCTCCAGAAACCGCGGTGGCCTATATAAACACCAAGGGGAAATCTTTGGCCACTGAATTAAAAAATAGACCGGCCACCAAATCCAAGGATAATGTAGCACCCCAAGAAAAAGAAGAAAGCGATGAGATTCCATTGGATGAAGAGGAAACTCCAATTGTCATAGATACCTATACCCATAAAAAGGATATTCCGGTTTTAAAGCAGGAAGAGGAAGAAAATGATTTTAAAATTGAGGTGGGCACCGAAGAGGAAACCATCGCCATGGAGGTAGAAAAAATCCAGGAAGAAATAGAAGAGGTCGACAATATATCCGATAAGTTGGTTGAGGATTTTGGCGAATTTGACCCCACCTTGGAACTGGGCAATTTTAAATTTCCATCCCTGGACCTTTTGGACCAACATGGCGCTACAGGTGGCATTACCATCAACCAGGAGGAGTTGGAGGAAAACAAGAACAAAATCGTTGAGACCCTAAAAAATTATAAAATAGGGATTGCCCAAATAAAGGCCACCATTGGCCCAACCGTTACCCTTTATGAGATTGTT
>CAXAVP010000112.1:0-13074 GCA_963972175.1 uncultured Arenibacter sp. | reverse complement strand
ATTAAAGTTATCCAATCCCTGAGCATTTTGATTGGTACTCATTGCCAATTCTGGATCGAATGGAGCATCTTTGTAGATATAGAACAGATTGTTTCCAATGAAGGATAATGATGCTGCAGATATGGGTAACCCTAATTTTGATACATCAATGTTGTACCCTAAAGAAAGCTGGTTAACTCTAATATTGGTACGGTCAAAAACATAGGCTTCACCAACACCATTTCTATCTCCTACTGCCCTATACCAAGTTTCTGCGTCCACAGTTGTAATGGCAGCCCCTGATGTCTGATCTACACCGTTTACCGTAACACCACCAGCGTCCCTTGCATCAGCAGTTCTTTGGGAAACTCCGGCACCATCCAACATGGATTCTGTTTGACTAAATACATTGCCTCCAAATTTACCATTTATTTGCATTCCTAATGTAAACCTCTTGTAGCTAATATTGTTGTTCCAGCCTAGTGTCCAATCAGGATCCAAATTACCTATTAACTCTGTAGTGGCTGTTCTTAAAGGTTTTCCAGCGTCAAATAAGATTTGACCTTGGTCATTCCTTAAGAATTTTAGAACATACAAGTCATTAAAGGCTCCACCTTCAACCAATTTAGATTGATAACCCTCAGAAGACCCAAGATTTATTACTTTGTCGTCATCTGGGCCTATGTCAACAATTTCATTGGTGTTATTTGTAAAGTTAAAAGCCGTAACCCACTGAAAATCCTCTGTTTGAATGGGAGTAGCGCTAAGTGTAATTTCCCAACCTTTATTGGTGATTTCCCCTGCGTTGATGAACTTAGTGGTATAACCACCCTCTGATTCAGACTGTAACAAAGGTACTTGAATAAACTGATCTTTACTGGTTAAGCTATAATAGGTGACGTCTAATCCCAATCTGTTTTGAAAAAACCTCCAATCAGCACCAAATTCCAAACTGGTAATGATTTCTGGTTTTGCATCCAAAAATGGTTTCACGGTATTTCTGTTTACACCTCCATTGTTGGCAATAGTATTTTGTGGATTAATCCTATTAAAAGGTACTTCATTACCTACTTGGGTATAGGAAGCCCTTAACTTCCCAAAACTAACAGCCTCTGGCATAGTAAACATTTCACTAACAATCCCGGTTAAACCAACAGAAGGATAAAAATAGGAGTCATTCCCTGTAAGGGCCAAAGTGGAAGCCCAGTCATTTCTTCCAGAAAGATCCAAAAATAACATTTCCTTATACCCTAATTGAAGGTTGGCAAATACACCTTGTTTGATAACTGATCCATCATAGGTTGAACTTACCTGTACATTGGTTGGTAAGTTTTGAAAATTATATTCATTGGGATAAAGTAAACCTATGGTACCAGTATTCACACTAACACCATCCCCGTAAACCGTTTTTTGATAACTGGCTCCCAATACTCCGTTTAAACTAAAGTTTGCACTTAAATCGGTATCGTAGCTAAGAATTGCATCGGTATAGACCAATTGGTCATCATACTTTCTATAATCCCAAGCACCTTTAGGATGCACGTTTGTGGAGTTTGAAGTGGCAGCATGTTGTTGTTCAAAAGTTTTTACAGCATAATCATAGTTACCCCTAACTTGTAGTTTAAGTTTTTCGGTAATATCATATTCAAGGCTTAAACTTCCTATTACCCTCTTGTTTTCATCGGTTTTAGGCTCTTTGTTAATGATCCAATAAGGATTGGATTGATGGTGGTCCACTACAAACCAGTTCTGTGCAAATAGGTTTCTATCAGCGTCAAAAATTTCGTAATTGTTCTTGAAATCATAAAAATTCCTTTGTCTTGGAAACATATATAACCCTGTTAATGGGTTTAGGTAGTATCCTGCAGGTAACCTGTTTTTTGTTTCCTCCAAAGCCATAATGACACTGGATGTAACTTTTACCTTGTCATTGAACATCTTTGTGGATTGCTTAAAGGTAAAGTTGTTCTTTTGGTATTTATTTTCGGGGGTTATTCCGGAAGCTGTTATGTTACCGTAGGAGAAATAAGCTGTAGTCTTATCATTACCACCACTTATGGTTACGGTGTTATTGAAGTTATGTCCTGTTTGGAAAAATTCTTCTACATAACTGCTTTGATAGTCACCGGGAGTAGTGGACCAGCTTTCCTTGGCATTGCCATTAGCACCATATTTAAACTGTAAATCAGGTAACTCTAGATAGTGTTCAAAAGTATAACCAGAATTTAAGCTTACGGTAGTTTTGCCAGATTTACCTTGTTTAGTGGTAATAACAACCACCCCGTTGGCACCTTGACTACCATATAATACAGCAGCGTTGGAACCCTTAAGGATACTGATACTCTCAATATCATCTGGGTTAATAGCTGAAAGTCCGTCACCGGCATCAACTCCTCCCCACATTCCTGGTTGGCTTCCTTTGTTGTTCGCCATTGGAATACCATCGATTACGAATAATGGTGAGCTATCACCACTTAGGGATTTGTTACCCCTAAGAACAATCTTGGTAGATCCACCAGCTCCAGAACTACTTTTCTTAATTTCAACCCCGGCAGCTTTACCGGAAATACTGTTCATGAAATTAGGATCCCTAGTCGCTGTTAACTCATCTGCCCGAACGGTCTGCTGAGCATAGGTTAAGGTTTTTTCTTCCCTTTTAATACCCAGAGCAGTAACAACTACTTCACCAAGTTGTTCCGCATCTTCCTGCATGGATACATTAATAGTATTGGACGCACCTACAGTTACCGATTGGGATTTCATTCCAAGAAAAGAAAAGACAAGTACATCTCCACTAGATGCCTCAATGGCATAGTTACCGTCAAAATCGGTCTGTGACCCAGTTGTGGTACCTTGCACTAGTACATTTACACCAGGTAAAGGGGATCCATCGGCAGCATCAGTTACTGTTCCAGTTACCGTCTTACTTTGCGCTAGCAGGGGATAAGACCCGAGAACCAGAACAAAAAATAATAGCAGTTTTTTACTCATAATAAAATTGTTAGAGTTAATAAATTAGTTGTTTGTTAAAAATTAGTTAATTGTGAAATTAAGTTAATTTTTTTATAAAACAAATTAATTTACCTAAAATGTGTTCGAGCACATGTGTTAAAACCTTAGAATAAGTAAGGTTTCTGTTAAAAAAATAGAAATATTTGAAGCTAGCCCTAGATGTAGTAAAGGAGGTTTTCGGTAGTAATGACATCAATGGGAAGGTATTCCCTTGAAGGGATACTTTTACCAAATAAAAAATGCTCGGCCAGATAACTAACACTTAAAAATGCCTGCCTCTTGGGCTTTTGGTGGATTAGAAAGGCTATGTTACCTTCTTTTAAACATCTTATATTTTCAGGCAATAGATCGTAACCAATTATATTGTAATTCTTCTTCTTTAATTTTTCTAAGGCCTCAACCAATAGATAGGCCTTGGAGTTGGTAACAAACCAATTGTTAACTTGGGGGTTCATTGCTATAAAGGCCCTTACCTCCTTATCAAAGCAAGATTTTTCCGTAGAATTTAATTCTTTTGAAATAACACAAGTCTCACTTTGTTTTTTTTCCTTTAAATATTCTACGAACCCATCCTCCTTCAATTGCATATGAGGTTCCTTATTAATATGGACAATGGCAACAGAATCCTTCTTATTCCTTATCTTTTCCATAAGACTTGCTGCTACCCGGCCACTTTGCTTAAGGTCTTGACCAATAAATATTTGTTCAGAAAGAGTGTTTACATGGTTGTTGAAAACCACAATTTTAATTTTATTGTCAAAGCACCTTTTTAATATTTCTTGTGATTCTTTGTTAAAAATAGGTGCCATTAACAGTACATCTGGTGATGACTGTATTGCTTTTTCTGATTGAAGTAGAAAGGTAGATATTTCATTTGGGTTGTACAGATATTTATTGATAACAATTCCAAAGGAACTATACCTTTTTAAAGCCATATTGATTCCTTCTTCGGCCGGAAGCCAATAAGGGTCAATACAAGGGTCTGGCAGGATAACATATATGTTATAAATTTTGTTGGTTCTTAGACTCCTTGCGATGGGATTGGGTTTGTAATCAATTTCTTTAAGAACCTTGTCTACCTGTTCAAAGGCCTTTCTGGATACTTTACCCCGTTTATGCAAAACCCTATCTACTGTTCCTTTGGATACGCCCGCCAAATGAGCAATATCCTTGATCGTATATTTTCTTTTGGTCATGGGTTGTTGAATTAAGGAAACAGCAATATTTAACTTTGTGAATTAGTAAATATATCTTAATGTAATATTAAATATATAAATAATACTAGAAATTAACCCACAAAATTAGCATATTATCAAATCCCTACATGTTTATGTAAAACCTGTAATGCTTGAGACAGAAAGATGTACGCATGAAACTGCAGAAAGATCAGGCGATTTAATAATCAACCAAAGTTTTATTTTTCTTAGGGACTACACGGTCTAAGGTTTTATAGGTGGATTGTTGAGCAACCGGTCAAAACCTTCCAATATGCTTGCCAAAAGTATAATAAGCGTACACCCAAAAGCATTTAACCATAGGTATGACATCCAATCATAACTCCATCCAATTATTACAATACACTGGGTTATCAGGGCTGCTACAAAAACGGCATTACCTTTAATATATTTTAAAAAGAAGGCTATTAAAAAAATACCCAGTACGTTGCCATAGAATATAGAACCTATGATGTTGACCAATTGTATCAAATTATCAAATAAATCTGCAACACAGGCAATAAGAATGGCAATACCCCCCCAAAGCAGAGTAAATAGTTTGGAAATCTTTACATAATGGGCTTGTGTAAATTCTCCCTTTTTATGACGTTTATAGATATCCAAGGAGGTAACTGTGCCCAAGGCATTTAATTCTGAGGCAGTTGAGGACATGGCAGCAGATAAAATTACTGCAAGTAAAAGTCCAATAAGACCCTTGGGCAAGTAATGTAGTATAAAATGAATAAAAACGTAATCTTTGTCATTGGTTTCAACACTGTCATCGGCCATTGAAATCAAAGCCTGCGCCGCTTGCCTATTATTTTTATCCTTTTCATTTATATTTATGATTTGTTGCTTGGCAACTTCAATAGCTCCGTATTCCTTTAGATCCAAGGCGGTAGAAAATTTATTTTGCGCCATTCGCTTTTCGGCCTCCAAAACTAATTGTTCCTCTTCCAATATTTTGTAATCTTCAGCATAGGAAGATTCCAGAATGGCATTGGTCGCTGATGGGTTAAAGTTTAAAGGAGAGTGATTAAACTGAAAGAAAATAAATACCATTACACCTACCAACAAAATAAAGAATTGCATTGGTATTTTTAGCAGTCCGTTGAATATTAACCCCAATTGACTTTCACGGACCGTTTTTCCGGAAAGATACCGCTGAACCTGACTCTGATCGGTGCCAAAATAGGCCAGTGCTAGAAAGAGTCCGCCTGTAATACCACTCCAAAATGTATACCTACTGGTAGTGTTGAAACTAAAATCCAATATATTCAGTTTTTCACTAGCTCCGGCAATTTTAAGGGCTTTACTAAAAGTGATATCCTCTGGTAAATATCCAAGGATAAAGAAGAATGCAATAAACATTCCGGTCATAATAATAAACATTTGCTGTTTATGGGTAACACTAACCGCCTTTGTACCACCAGAAACCGTATATATGATTACCAGGATTCCTATTATAATATTTAAGGTCTTTAAATCCCATCCCAAAACGGCAGATAGAATAATAGATGGTGCAAAAATTGTTATGCCTGCGGCCAGACCACGTTGAATTAAAAAAAGTAATGCCGCCAATGTCCTGGTCTTTAAATCAAAACGATTTTCCAAGAATTCATAAGCGGTATAAACATTTAGCTTATGGTAAATAGGTATGAACACAATACAGATGAAGATCATGGCCAATGGGAGCCCAAAATAGAATTGTACAAATCCCATCCCATCATGAAAGGCCTGTCCCGGTGTAGATAAAAAGGTAATGGCACTTGCTTGTGTTGCCATTACCGATAGCCCAATGGTCCACCACTTTGCATCATGACCACCAAGAACATAATCTTTTACGTCCTTACTCCCTCTGGTCCTCCAAACCCCGTAACTAACTATAAATATAAGGGTTCCTATAAGTATGATCCAATCTATGCCTGCCATATTAATTATTTGCTGTCATTATGAAATAAAAAATAATAATATAGATTACATTAAGGAGTAGCACCAACGTATATTCTTTTTTCCAAATAAATTTTTCGCACATAATCCTTTTTTTTAATTCTGATTGTCCTGTTTTAGGGAAAGCATATTTGCGAACAGCCTATATGCGCCGGTAACCCCTGCAGGCAACTCCCTAAAGAAACTTAAGCCAGTATATATATAATTACCCTTGCCATATGGTGCAACCAATATACTGCCATGTAATGCCGGCTCACCTTCATCGTTCATTGATAATATTGGAGTAAAATCCTTGGACCATTTATTGGGGAAATACAGACCACGTTCCTGTACCCAGCCTTCAAAATCCTTGGACGTTATTTTATTGGGGTAATTCACTAAGGGGTGGGAGGGGTTCAATATGTTCACCTCCGATGTCTCATCCGTAACCCTGTCACGTGAAACCGATAAAGGGTAGGGGGCCAGATCATCCATGTGAAAGCCTCTTCTTCCAGCGGTATTATATTGGACTATTAAATTGCCTCCGTTCTTAACGTAATCTAACAAGTAACGTTGTTTAAATTGTAATTCATCCACCACGTTGTAGGCCCTAATACCTACAACTATAGCATCGTATTTACCTAAGGAGCCCTCCTGTATGGTGCTGGGATCTACTATACTGACTTTATATCCAATCTGATTTAAACTTTCAGGAATTTTGTCGCCCGCACCATTTATATACCCAATATTCTCACCCGATTTGGCGATGTTCAACCTCACCACTTTCGCCTCTGAGGGAAGTAAAACAGACTGTTTCGGTATGTGGTCATAAGCTATCTCTACCAACTGCTTGGAGATTTCCTTTTCACCAATTTTTATAATGGGCGAAATATAACTTTCATCTTCGTGGGTGGGAGGGCTTAGTTTAAAATAGATAATTTGTTGATCCCCTTTTTTTTCAATCTCAAAAGATTTAGACTCTTGTTCCACTCTCCAGCCCTTTTCATAAGCAAGTTGCAGCCTGCCTTTTACATTATCTTTTAGTGCCTTTACGGTAACCGGAATCAATTTTGGTTCTGGGGAGGAAAATATAATTACCTTATCCTTTAAACTTGCAGTGGCTTCAGGTAGAATTTCAAAAGGTTGATAGCGTTCGCCTTTATCAGGTTTGGAATAACGGTATACTACGGGTTTTCTAATTTTTAAGGGAATCCCATTAAATTCCATTAGAAAAGTAACCTCAAAGGCATGGGGAGTCTCAGGTTTACCAATCAACTGTTGGTCCTCTACCTGGTACATCCCTATACTTCCTTTTTTATTTAGCCAATAAGGACTGGTATAGTCCGTATTCACAGGAATTGGCAACTTTAGATTAATAAGTTCTTTTTGGTTTTCTTCCAGAGCGATAGATTTATCTGCTCTAATGTCTTTTGCAATAGCGATTGTTTTAAGTTCTATTGCTGCAGAACTTCTATTAAGGGCTTCAATATTTATTGTTACCGTTCCGCCAGGATACATGTTGGAATCGGAAGCAGTGGCCTCTAGGTACAAGCCACAAACCGACTGTATGATATCTTTTAATTCCTTTAGTTTGATGGATTTCCAGTGACTGTCCTTTAGCTTCATTAAGACCTTGTAGGCTTCCAGCAATTGCGGCAAATGCTTGGACGGATCAGTAAAATCGAAATTATTTTCAATGTCGATCAATATTTTCCCTACAGCCGCACCTCCTTCAATACGGGACCAGGTGGTATTTATACCTTCAAAAATATTTGTTTTGTTTTTTGGCATTTCACCTTTTAATAGCTCTATATATTCCTGCTCACTTCCTCGGGTCGTTAGCCTGCCAAAACCTTGACAGAGGTGTTGACTGCTGGCTAGCGAGGCTATTTCATTATTGGATAGTCCTCGTAAAGGATAATATACGCCAACGTCCAATCCCATCAAATTAGACTTATCGGCTTTTTGGAATTTCTCCTCACTGCCATAAAACCACCAAGAGGTATTAAAAAACAATCTTTTAGGTTGCCAAACCTCTGTATTTTTTAATTGCTCCGGATATACTTTGGGGTTATTGGCCAAATCAAAGGCTTCATAACTTAGCATTGCCGAAGAGGTGTGGTGACCATGGGTAGTACCGGGTGTTCTATGGTCAAATCTATTAATTATTATATCTGGTTTTAGGTTGCGAATAATCCATATTACATCACTAAGCACTTCTTCCTTGTTCCAAATTTTAAGGGTTTCATTAGGATGTTTGGAGTACCCAAAATCATTGGCCCTGGTAAAAAATTGTTCTCCGCCGTCCATTCGTCTGGCAGCCAACAGTTCTTGAGTTCGCAAAACCCCCAATAGCTCTCTTAATTCCGGCCCGATCAAATTTTGCCCCCCATCGCCACGGGTTAAGGATAAATAGGCTGTTTTGGCCTTAACTTCATTGGAAAGATAAGAAATAAGCCTGGTGTTTTCATCATCAGGATGTGCCGCTATATAAAGGGCAGTGCCCAGAAAATTTAATTTTTGAATGGAATGATAAATATCCGAAGAAGCATTTTTCTTGGGTGCCTGGGAAAAAGTAAGGTTACAGGTCAGTAGTATTCCTGTAAAGAATACCCAAAGAAGGCGCATATAATTTTGTTTTAGTTGGTACCCAAAGATAAAAATATATCAACCCGAACAGTAATTTTTACAACTACTTTAACAACTTAAAGATCCTGGGAGTTGCCCTGCGAATCTTCAAAGGTTTGTGCCAAAGCAACAGCCTTTTGTAACATCATGTTATTGGGGTAGGTAAAAAGCTCTCCGTTCTTCCTTCTCAGGTGGATATGGAAAGCCCTTATATCTTCTATAAGGTACACTTCATTGGGCAACTCCATTTCCTTGTCCATAATTCTAATTTTATCGCCAATCTTAAATGGAAAGGAAAAAAATAAAATAACGCCCGCAGTAATATTGCTAAGAATGGACCATTGGGCAAATAAGGCAACCCCAATAACCGCAAAAATTGAGGAGAAAACCAGACCAATATCCTTTATATCTACTCCCCACACCAAAACTAAAGCTACAACTGTAAAGGCAAAAAGGCCAATGGTAGAGTATTTAATAATAAGTCGGGTACGAACCTCATTAATATCGCTTATTTTTCCTACCTTCTTTATTGCTTTTGTACCTATGAATTTTAAAATCAAAAACACAAGCAAACAAATTGCCGTACCTAAAAGCTCCTGCTTAAACTCAAAAAGAAATGTATCCATATAACCTATAATCCTAAACTGTCCCGCAAAAACACATCACTGTTACTATTTTCCTTCCAATAGGCCCGTTTTAATGTCTTTATTTTATTTGCCCGGGTGGTAAGCATTTGTGAACTGGCGTCCGACCCACTGGGGAAGCTTTCTGTCCAATTGTCTATTTCATAAGGAAAAGAACTATTGAAACTGATAGATAAACTCCTGTTCAATTCAGGATACGTTATGGTATAGGTACTTTGTTTATCCTTGTTATCTAGCTTGGCCTCAGCTGCATACGCTTTTAACTCCTTGTGGGCAAGGCGTGTATATTCCAAAGAAGGAATCATGGAAATAGCACCAATAGGTAGATTATTGGGGTTTATCCTAATTTTGTTCCATATTTCATTTTCCAAATGCGCCTTTTCCAGTTTAAAAAATTTATCCCCTTCACTCTCAAAATAGGAAAATGAATTTATTTCAAACTGTTCCCTATTGTTTAATTGGGTAAAGACTTGGCCACACCATTCCTGTACAGAAGTAGATAGTTTAATAGCATGCTGCTGGTCCGAAACCGGATAAAAACTACTGTTCATTATAGCGTATGGGTAAATTCCCGTTAAAAACTTTTTAGTGCTATTAAGCTTTAGAACGGACACATTGCTGGGGTGCGACGCATCTGCCTTCACCTGCTTATCGGCCAGAAAAGGTTCGGTTACATATATTAAAACTGCTTTTCCATCACGGATTTCTCCATAACGTGCCTGTTGCAAGGAATAAGAGGTGATCTCAGCCTTCCCGGCATACCAGTATTCCTTAAACTCTGGCGATAGTGGTTTCTTGGCGGTTTTATTAGGCATAACTTCCATATCATTGGCCAATAAAGATTTGTTCTCGGTATTCTCCACAGCCTGCTTACAAGAAGCGATGAGAATTAGAAAAGATAAAAGGTAAAAGGAATTATATACTTTAGATTGTCCCATGGGAAATGAATTTAGATAAAATTATTCAAAATAAGCTAATCAACCATGTCCATTAACGTTTTGTATACCAATTGGGTGGGCAATCCCACAACATTAGTGTATGATCCTTGTATTTCTGTTATCCCAATTAAACCTATCCAATCCTGAATACCATAACCACCTGCCTTGTCATATGGATTATAATTTCCAATATAATACCATATTTCATCATCGCTAAGGTCCCTAAAGGTTACCTTGGTGCTATGATGTACAATCTTTTGTTTGCCTAAGGTCGTAAAACAAACCGAGGTAATTACCTCATGTTCATCGTTAGATAGGGTACGCAACATACTAAATGCCTCCTTCTCATCCGATGGTTTTGCCAGGGATTCATTGTTATGCCAAACTACAGTATCTGAAGTGACCAAAATCTCCTTTTTCTCTAAAGGATACGTATAGGCATCGGCTTTTAATTTGGCAAGGTAGTCCGATATTTGGGATGCCAGTAGGGTATCTGGATACACTTCATCAAGCTGTATAGGACGTATGGCACAATCCATACCCATTTCCTTAAAAAACTGCTTTCTTCTTGGAGATGCCGAAGCTAGGATTATCCTGTACTCCTTTAATTTTTGTAACAGCATGGCATTAATCGTTCTTGGCACTAAAGTTTTCTGCCCAATGCCCCCTCACTTTCAACACCTGTTCAATAACATCCCTAACACAGCCGTCTCCACCCTTTTTATGGGAAATATATTTACAAACATCCTTCACCTCTGGTACCGCGTTTTGTGGACAGCTAGGGATACCTACCAGCTTCATAGGGGGAATGTCTGGAATGTCATCACCCATGTACAATACATTTTTAGGGTCAATGTTGTAAACATCCATATACTCGTCAAACGGATCAATTTTATGGTGGGCGCCCATGTGTATATCGGTCACTCCCAAACCCCTTAAACGAAGTCGGACCCCCTCATTGGTACCTCCAGAAATAATACAAACGTTATAGCCTTGTTTAATGGCCTCTTTTATGGCGTAGCCGTCTTTTACATTCATGGTCCTCAACAATTCTCCTTTGGTAGTTACTACAACAGTGCCATCGGTCAAAACCCCATCCACATCAAAAACAAAGGTAGAAATGTTGTGTAACAGTTCTTTATAACTTTTATCCATATTTTTCAATAATCGATTTGCTTATCAAGCTGTAAATATCCTTATAATTTTTGTCTTTTAATTGCTTTAAATGGATTTCCATTGTTTTGGTATCTTTTCGTTTGGCCGGACCAGTCTGTGCCTCAGATGGCATTAAGTCATCAAGCTTATTGACTGTTTCCTTGATCAAAGGGTTTAATATAGAAAAGGGGATTTTATTTTCTGAACAAATTTCCTGTGCTATTTGAAATAAATGATTGGTAAAATTGTTGACAAATACTGCTGCCAAGTGTATGGTTTTCCTTTGTTCCGATGAAATTAACTGAACTTCACTGGAAAGGTATTTCCCCAATTGGTTCAGTAATTTCAGGTCTTTATTGTCATGGGCCTCTATACATATGGGAACAGCTTTAAAATCAATTTTCCGCTCCGCGCTAAAGCTTTGTAAAGGATAGAAAACACCCTTTCTTTCCAAATCTCCCATGGCCGTTATGGATACACCACCCGAGGTATGGACTACCAAACCTTTTTTGTTTTTTAAAAAAAGTGATACTCCCGGGATGGCATCATCACTCACGGCCATTAGGTACAGGTCTGCTTCCATAATTTTTGTGAAATCTGAGCTAACCGGGACTTCTTTCGAAAAATGTGAAAGTTTCGTTGCCCTGCGTCCTACAACTTGGACAACTTCCACTTCTCTAATCCCTATAAAAGCACGAAACAAATGTTTGGCTACATTTCCCGTACCCACAATTACAATAGATATCATATTCAAAAGTAAATATTAAATAAAATATTCAAGGCTATGGTAAAGAAGTTTTTTTGATAAAGAATATGCTATAGCTCTTGGTTAATGTGCAAAATACCATTTAATAGGAATGAGACTAGGTTTACCTTCTAATTAAATTCAAGGAAGGTTCGAAAACCTAACTAATCCTGAAGAAAATTTACCAATAAAAAAAGTTGTAACCTAGTGAGCATAGAGTTTATCCAAATGGGGTATTGCTAATTAGCGGACATTTTTTTGATGATCGATAAAAAAAATATGGATTTAACTTCTCAATTAACAAAAGATTTAATCTTTAAACACTTTTAAAGATGTATTTTTGCCTGCTTAAAACAAACCTTTCTTGCCAAAATGATTGAACTCTTTAAAAAGATTTTCTTTTCCACCCGTTTAACCGCTGTCTTATTTGTTGTTTTTGCTACTGCCATGGCTTTTGGAACTTTTATTGAAAGTTGGTATAGTACCGAAACAGCAAGGATTTGGATTTATAACGCTACCTGGTTTGAAGCTATCATGCTATTTTTTGTGATCAATTTTATAGGGAACATATCTAGGTATAAACTTTTGAGAAAGGAAAAATGGGCCGTATTGTTATTGCACCTTTCATGGGTATTGATTATCGTTGGTGCTTTTGTTACCAGATATATAAGTTTTGAAGGTATGATGCCTATTAGGGAAGGGAGTACGGAAAATGTATTTTATTCGGACAAGACTTACCTTACGGTTTATGTGGATGGGGAAATAGACAATGAGCCCAAACGTAAAATTTTGGAAGACGATATTCTGGTTACGCCGGAAGCACCAACGAT
>CAXAVP010000111.1:0-13297 GCA_963972175.1 uncultured Arenibacter sp. | reverse complement strand
TAATGTTATTCTTGGTACTTATGAAAGAAGAGGGCATTATGAAATGGTAGAAAAGGTTGGTTTGTACTGGCACTTTGTAGATTTGGTTTGGGTATTTGTATTTACCTTCTTTTACTTGGTGTAATAAACGTTTGCAGCTTAATTTATCCTAAATATAAAACTTACAAAAAAAATACTTTATTAAATGGCACACGATCATAAACTTGAAATATTTAGAGGGCTATTGAAGTTTAAGTCCAACACCCAGAAAATATGGGGCGTATTAATTTTTCTTACGTTGGTTACCATAGTGGAGGTGGTCTTGGGTATATTGAAGCCTGTTTCATTGACCCATTCTTACTTCTTGGGCATGAAACTATTAAATTGGATCTTTATTATTTTAACCGTGGTAAAGGCCTATTATATTGCTTGGGATTTTATGCACCTAAGGGATGAAAAAAGTTCTCTTCGTAGGTCTATTGTTTGGACACCTATATTCTTGGTGGCCTATCTGATATTTATATTGCTTTTTGAAGCGGATTATATCTACCAAGTGTACAGGGATGGTTTTGTTAAATGGAACTTCTAACGAATAATTAACAACTTAAAAAGACGGTTTAACGACCGTCTTTTTTTATTTTTGCAGCAGCCGTAATTGTTCCTGTTTTGTTGGGGTCCAAGTTGTTTGGGTTGCACCGGGATCAATAGGATTAATTGATAAAGGATGAAGAAGACAATTGTACTTGTTACCTTATTTGTAATGCCTATAGTGGTGTACCTATTTTTTGCTTCAGGGATTACCAATTTTGGGAAGTTGGCCGTGTTGACCCGCGATGTTGCTGAAATTGAATTTGCAGACCGTAATGTGGCCTTTGCCGGTAAGATAACCGTACTAGGGTTCTTGGGGGAGGATGTGGCCGGTAAAAAGGGCAATGCTTTTAATCTTAATCAAAAGATCTACAAAAGGTTTGGGGGGTTTAAGGATCTCCAATTTGTAATGGTAATGCCAAAGGGTACAGAGCAAAGTGTGGAAGATCTAAAGGCACAATTGGGACAATTGTCCGATGTCTCCAAATGGCATTTTGTTTTTGGGGAAGAGGAGCAGATCAAGGGACTTTTTAATAGTTTGGGCACCAACTTGTCCTTGGAGGCTAATTTAGGAACCCCATATGTTTTTATTATTGACAAGGAACGTATTTTAAGGGGTAGGGACGACGATGAGGATGAAGGTGTAAAATACGGCTTTGACACCTCCTCTGTGGCCGATTTAAACAATAAGATGGAGGATGATATAAAGATTATATTGGCCGAGTATAGAATGGCGCTGAAAAAAAATACAGCAGAAAGGGCAAAGTAATGCAAAAGAACAACTATAACTACGTCTGGGTTTCGCTAGTAATCTTGGTTTTTGGAATTATTTTTATTCCTAAAATTATAGATAGGGTGCAAAGTGGGACCATAGTCCAATCAGATAGAATGAACGTAAAGGATTCCAATGCTAAATTGGCCTTTGTGGAAATAAACGGGGAAAGACGTAAGGTACCCCCCTTCGCTTTTGTAAACCAGGATAGCCTGTTGATCAGCAATGAGGACTATCTGGGTAAAGTTTACGTAGTAGAATTCTTTTTTACTACCTGTCCCACCATTTGCCCTATTATGAACAAAAATTTGGTGCAGCTGCAGGATGAATTAAAGGAGTTTGATGACTTTGGGGTGGCTTCCTTTACGATAAACCCTGAGCATGACACCCCAGAAGTATTAAAGGCCTACGCTGAAGATTATGGTATAACCAATATGGATTGGCATTTAATGACCGGCGAATTAACAGATCTCTATGCTCTTGCCAATAGCGGATTTAATATTTTTGCAGCACAAGTACCAGAAGCCGCTGGCGGTTTTGAACATGCCGGGCTGTTCGCATTGATAGATAAGAATGGGTATATAAGATCAAGGGTGGATAAGTTTGGAAACCCCATAGTGTATTACCGTGGTGCCATAACCCAAGAAGAAGGGCAGAACGACCATGGGGAAGTTGAACAGATATCGATTCTAAAGGAGGATATTAAAAAATTGTTGGAAGAATAATGGATTCAATAGCGCTAAAAGAAAAGAAGTTTAATAAGATTATTAATGTGGTATCTATAGTGATACCCTTAGTGGTAGCCCTACTTTTTGGGGTAAAACTACCCAATGTTGAGCCGCTGTCATTTTTGCCTCCTATCTACGCATCCATTAACGGTCTTACTGCTATTTTGCTGGTAGCGGCCGTATTGGCCGCAAAAAAAGGTAAACTGATATGGCATCAGAACATTATGACCGCTTGTATAGTCTTATCCCTGGCTTTCCTGCTAATGTATGTGGCGTATCACATGACCTCTGAGTCTACCTCTTATGGTGGTGAGGGAATAGTGAGGTATGTATACTTCTTTATTTTGATATCGCATATTCTGTTGTCTATAGTAATAATTCCATTGGTGTTGCGTACCTATGCCAAGGCGTATCTTAAGAATTTTGAGGCCCATAAAAAACTAGCAAAGATTACCTTTCCCCTATGGTTGTACGTGGCCGTAACCGGGGTGGTGGTTTATTTAATGATTTCTCCATATTATGCGCACTGATAACTGTTATTTTTTTAGAGGATTTACTGGGGCCAAAACCAAATTGCCTATAATGCTTTTGATTCTGATAATGTTGTTGTTACCAGATGTGGCAACGGCACAATGTGCCATGTGTAGGGCGGTATTGGAAAGCGAAGGCAGTGAAGCTGCCGCTGAAGGGATCAACAATGGCATTATGTATCTAATGGCCGTACCCTACCTCTTGGTAGCCGGTCTTTTTTTCTTCATTTATAAAAAGATGAAAGCCTAGTGGGCTTTTGTTTTTTTCCTTCTTTTATACCGATGTTTTTTCTTGAAGCTTGTTCTGTAGCTGTCCACTGCAAGTAGAGTAATGCCAAGGATATTTACGTTACTCCTAGGTTTTACTGAACGCTATTAGGGAAATAGGACAGATAGTGGCAAGGATCTATGGTGTTGGTGGAGTAATTTTTAACATAGTTTTTACATTTTTGGTGTAACAACTATAGTGGTTATTAGTCTTATACTCGTAATTTGTAGCTAAACATCTCTAATTCAACGAAAAATGATTGAAATTAAGAATCTTCACAAGTCCTATAAAATGGGGAGTAACTCCCTTCATGTATTAAAGGGTATTAATTTTTCTGTTGGAGATGGAGAGCTTGTGGCCATAATGGGATCTTCCGGTTCCGGTAAGTCTACCCTCCTAAATATTCTTGGTATGCTAGATGTACTGGATGAGGGCTCCTATACCTTGGATGGGGTGCCTATTAAAGACCTTAATGAGACCAAGGCTGCGCAATACAGGAACAAGTTTTTGGGGTTTGTTTTTCAATCCTTCAACCTAATCAATTATAAAAGTGCCATGGAGAATGTGGCCCTTCCGCTGTATTATCAGAAAGTAGGAAGGAAGGAGCGACAAGAAAAGGCTTTAAAGTATTTGGAGCAGGTGGGCTTGCGGGAATGGGCAGACCATTTGCCTAGTGAGCTGTCTGGTGGGCAAAAGCAGCGGGTAGCCATTGCAAGGGCCATGGCAGCCGAGCCCAAGGTCTTATTGGCCGATGAGCCCACAGGGGCCTTGGACAGTAAAACGTCTTATGAAGTTATGGATCTTATCCAAAAAATTAACGATGCCGGTAACACCATTCTTATTGTTACCCATGAACCGGATATAGCCGATATGTGTAAAAGAATTGTGCATCTCAAGGATGGTGTAATTGTGGAGGATAAAAAAGTAACCCAGGTTAGAGCTTCCCAGTATGTTTAGTAGGGATAATTGGAAAGAGATTTTTAAAACTATCCAGAAGAATAAGCTACGTACCTTTCTTTCGGGTTTTACGGTGTCTTTGGGTATTTTGATCTTTGTGGTCCTATTTGGGATGGGAAACGGTCTGGTAAATACCTTTAACGAGTTTTTTGGGGACGACGCCACCAATGTTCTTTATATATTTCCCGGTAGAACTACCATTCCCTACAAAGGCTATAAGTCCAACAGGGTCATAGAGTTTGAAAACGGTGATCTGGAGGATATAGAAAAGAACCTGGCCATGTTCGTGGAATATACTACTCCTAGGATTACAAGAAGTGGTCTTGTTAGGTATAAAAACGAATCCAATAATTATACCAGCAGGGCGGTAGGACCTGCCCATCAATATGCGGAAAAAACCATAATGATGAAAGGGAGGTATTTAAATGAGGAGGACATGCGCAATAGGACCAAATACGTGGTCATTGGCAGACTGGTAGAGAAAGACCTTTTTCAGGGAGAGGACGCTATTGGAAAGTACATAGACATTTCTGGCAGTGCATTTATGGTTGTAGGGGTTTTTCAGGATGATGGCGGGGACAATGAGGAGCGGTTAATATACATGCCGTATACTACCAGACAGCTTATTGAAAAAAATACCGATAAAATTAATCAGATCATCGTAGGCTTTAAGCCAGAGATAGGCTATGCGGGCGCCATGGCATTGGACAGGAGTTTGGAACGTTTTTTTAAAGAGAAAAAGTATATCAGTCCAGAGGATCAAAACGGAATATTTATACGTAACGTAGCGGACCAATTAAAACAGAATCAGCAATTTGCAAGGGTCTTGCAGCTTATTGTAGGACTGGTGGCCTTTGGGACCATCATAGCCGGGATTATCGGAATAAGCAACATCATGGTATTTGTGGTCAAGGAACGCACCAAGGAATTGGGCGTTAGAAAGGCCCTGGGAGCAACTCCCAAATCGGTTATAAGCTCCATTCTTTTGGAATCGGTATTTATTACCACTATCTCGGGTTTTGTTGGAATGATGATAGGGGTCGCCGTACTGGGGTCCTTAGGGGAGAAACTCAAAGATTATTTTATTACCAACCCCTATATTGATATGGTCATGGCCGTTAGTGCAACCTTGGTTTTAATTCTTTTTGGGGCCATAGCGGGGTATATACCGGCAAAACGGGCAGCGGATATAAAACCAATTGAAGCCTTAAGAGACGAATAATATGCGATTTTTATTTGACAGCAATACATGGCAGGAAATCTTTGGTTCTATTGGTAAAAATAGGACCAGGACCATTATTACCGTAATTGGAGTGTTATGGGGCATCTTTATCTATATTGTTCTGTCCGGAGCGGCCAAAGGGCTGGACAATGGATTTGAAAAGCAGTTTGAAAACGTAGCTATGAACAGTATGTTTGCCTGGGCACAGAGTACCAGTATGCCCTATAAGGGTTTTAAGACTGGGAGGCAGTTGCAGCTTAAATTAAAGGATGCATCCATTTTAAAAAATAGGATTCCGGAGATAGAGTTTATAGCCCCAAGGAATGTCAAGGGTGTTTTTGGAGGTAGCCCGGCACAGACGATTAGGGGAGGTAAGTCCGGGAACTATGCCGTTTATGGCGATTATCCCATTTCTACAAAAATTGCTACAAAAAAAATATACGATGGCGGTAGGTTTATAAATGATGAGGATATAGACCTGGCCCGAAAGATCTGTGTAATTGGGGAACGTACCCAGGAGGAGTTGTTTGAGAGCGATGAGGACCCTATTGGAAGCTATGTTAGAATAGACAATGTATTTTTTCAGGTAGTGGGAGTGCATAAATATACTCCCGGAGGTGGATTTGAAAGCGATTCGGATATCTATATCCCTTTTAGTACGTTTAAGAAATTGTACAATACCGGCGAGAACGTGGGCTGGTTTGCCATAGCGGCCTATGACGATGCAGATGTTATTAAGGTAGAGGAAAATGTAAAGGCAGTATTAAAGAATATACATAATGTAAACCCCAAGGACGAAAGGGCCATAGGTTCCTTTAATCTGGGGGAAATATTTAATAGGATTGTTGGCTTTGCAAAAGGGCTAACCTTTATGTCGCTCATAGTAGGGGTAGCCACTATTTTGGCCGGCGTTATCGGAATAGGAAATATCCTTCTCATCTCGGTAAAGGAAAGAACCAAGGAACTGGGGGTTAGACGGGCCCTGGGAGCTACCCCTAGGGAGGTGCGTTCCCTTATAATTTTGGAATCGGTTTTCCTGACCATGATAGCAGGGGTCATGGGCATTATATTGGGAGCAGGGGTTCTAAGTATAATTAATAGAATGACTGCGGAGTTGGATTTCCCCTATGCCAATCCCACTGTGCCCATTCCGTATGTATTGGGAGCCTTGGCCATAATGGTGATTCTGGGAACCTTGATAGGATTAATTCCGGCACAGCGTGCTGTAAGTATAAAACCTATAGATGCCCTTAGGGAAGAATAAAATAAACCAAACTATATCTGGCAATTAAATACAATCAAAAATGAATAAAGTTTTAAAATACATCTTAATTGGAATATTGGTGCTGGGCGCCTTATGGGCCGCCGCATTTTTTATAAAATCCAACAGTAAATCGGCCATTACCTATGAGACAAATAATCCGTTTAAGGCCAATGTTGAAAAGAAGACCGTAGCCACCGGAAAGGTGGTGCCAGAGGATGAAGTGGAAATAAAGCCACAGATCTCAGGGATTATAGATGAAATTTTTCTTAAGGAGGGCGATATGGTAAAAGCTGGCGACCTTATAGCTAAAATAAAGGTGGTCCCCAATGAACAGTCCCTAAACCAGGCAAAAGGGAGGGTGCGCAATGCCGAAATAGCCTTGAACAATACTAAAACCGAATATGATAGGAACAAGGTGTTGTTTGACAAGGGCGTGATATCCAGCCAAGATTTTAACACCCAGCAACTGCGTTATGATCAGGCCAAATTGGAACTGCAGAATGCACGCTCCGATTATCAGATCATAAGGGTAGGTTCTGCCGGTGGCTCTGCTACCGCAAATACCAATATTAGGGCAACCGTATCAGGGACCATTTTGGAGATACCGGTCAAAGAAGGGGATCAGGTTATTCAAAGTAACAATTTTAATGATGGTACCACTATTGCCACCATAGCCGACCTAAGTATTATGATCTTTGAAGGTAAGGTAGATGAGGGTGAAGTAGGGAAATTAAAGCTGGGTATGCCCTTAGAAATAAGTCTGGGAGCCATAAACGACAAGAAATTTGATGCAAGCCTGCGCTTTATCGCTCCAAAGGGGATTGAGGAATCTGGGGCCGTACAGTTTAAGATAGAGGGCGATGTAACCGTGGAGGACGATTTTTTGATCCGGGCAGGCTATAGCGCCAATGCCTCACTGGTACTGGAAAGGAAAGACAGCGTATTGGTTATACCCGAAGCCTTATTGCAATTTGATAAAAAAACCGATAAGCCCTATGTGGAGGTAGCCGTTGGTCCCGTTGAAGAACAGAAATTTGAGCGCAAGGATGTGGAAGTGGGCATATCTGATGGGGTAAACGTGGAAATCGTTTCGGGAATTACCCAAGAGGATAAGGTGAAGGTCTGGAACAAGACCGAACCCATAAAGAAAGGGGACGAAGACGAAGAGGACACCGCAGAAGATAATTAAGAAGGGAATAGCAATCAGAAAAGATCAATACATGAAATTAAAAGGGATGATAGGGGTATTTGTTTTCTGTCTGGGGTCTATGACCGCACAGGAAAAAAAATGGACCTTGGAAGAATGCGTATACTATGCAGTTGAAAACAACCTGACCATAGCGCAATACGAGCTCGATTTGGAAAATGCCCAAATTGATAAATCCGATGCCATTGGTGATATGCTGCCCAATTTTAATATGAATGCCAGGATATCCGGTAACTCGGGCTTGGTCTTGGATCAGTCGCGTAACCAACAGGTCAGCGGAACGGTCACTACGGCTTCGGGTGGATTTGGGTCATCGGTGAATCTTTTTGATGGGCTTAGGAACATCCATAGATTAAATAGGGCCAAATTAAACGCCTTGGCAAACCAATACCGTTTGGACAATTTAAAGGACGATATAATGCTCGCCGTGGCCAATGCCTACCTGCAAGTGGCCTCCAATAAGGAATCGCTTAAGGTGTTTAGGGCACAATATGCCGTGACCGAACAGGATTTGGCGCGTACCGAGGAACTGGTGGCAGCAGGAGTGGTTCCCAAAGGCGATCTGTTAGAGATTCAGGCTACGGCCGCCAATCAGGAACAACAGATCGTAAACGGGGAAAACCAGGTGTTGCTTGCTAGGATTAACTTGGCACAACTACTACAGATAACCGATTATGAGAATTTTGATATTGCCGAAGAGGATTTTAATATACCTCCCTCCGATATTTTGGAGCAGTCCCCCAAGACCATATTTAACAAGGCCCTTAGCTTTAGGAACGATATTAAGTTTTCCATGTCCAACGTTGACCTTGCCATGAAAGACCTTCAGATTGCCAAAGGGGCTGTGTACCCTACATTGGGAGCATTTTTTAACTATGGTACCCAATATTCCAGTGAATTTAGGAACCCGGCAACCTTGGAAAGGATTCCTTTTACAGATCAGTTGTATTTAACAGATGGTATTGCCTATGGGTTACAATTGAATATTCCGGTTTTTAATGGCTTTAGCGTTAAAAACAATATAAAACGGGCGAAAATTGGGGTAGATAAGTCCAGATTGCAGTTGGAACAGGACAAATTGGACTTGGAGAACAATATTAATCAGGCTTATGTGGATGTAAAGAGCTTTTCCAAGGCCTATGAAGCCGCTCAAAAAACATTGGATGCTAGAAGGTTGGCCTATAATTACTCAAAAGAACGATTTGAAGTAGGCCTAATGAATGCCTTCGATTTTAGTCAGGCACAATCCAGGGTAGACAATGCGGAAGCTGAATTGATAAGGACCAAATACGACTATATTTTTAGGGTAAAGGTTTTGGAGTTCTATTTTGGTTTACCTATAACGTTGGATTAGGTTATATTTGTAGCTTGTTATGGCTATGATATTAAATTTGGAAACGGCAACTACCAATTGTTCGGTAAGTATTGCCAAGGATGGGGAACTAGTGGTCTTAAAGGAAGACAACAGTCCCAACTATTCGCATTCAGAACAATTACACATTTTTATAGAGCAGGCTTTAAAGGAGGTATCCCTAACATTTAAGGATATTTCCGCTATAGCGGTGAGTAAGGGCCCTGGGTCCTATACTGGCTTGCGTATAGGGGTGTCTGCAGCCAAGGGGCTTTGCTTTTCATTGGATCTGCCGTTGATAGCAGTACCAACTTTGGAGAGTTTGGCCGTACAAGGCTATGGGCAGGGATATGATTTTGTAATCCCTGTATTGGATGCCCGTAGGATGGAAGTCTATGCTGCCATTTTCTCTGCTGATGGGAAATGTCTAAGGGAGACAAAGGCAGAAATCATTTCACCTGATAGTTTTAAGGAATATTCGGCAAAGGGAAAGGTGTTATTGATAGGGGATGGTGCTGAAAAATGTAAGGGAACCTTGGAACACTCCAATTTTAGTTTTAAAGCCGCCCTACCAACAGCCAAGGAATTGGGCATCTTATCCTATAAAAAGTACAAAGCAGGCACATTTGAAAATGTAGCCTACTTTGAACCGTATTATCTAAAGGATTTTATAATGCCAGGGAAAAAATCCTAGGATTGGATTTGGTGGAACACCCTTTGTGGAAAGGGTATTTCCACTCCGGCTGCGTCAAACCTATGTTTTAGCTCTTCCATAACGTGGAAATGTGCTGCCCAGAACACATCGTTCTTGGCCCAGAACCTAAGAGATAGGTTTACGGAGCTGTCTGCCAATTCGGCTACATACACTTCGGGAGCCGGATCTTTAAGGATGTTTGCGTTTTCGGTGCAGATCTTTAACAATATATCCTTGGCCAATTTAATGTCGGAATCATATCCTATGCCCACGGTAATCTTGTCCCTTCTAGTGTCTTGGGCATTGTAATTAATAATGTTGTTATTGGAGAGCTGTCCGTTGGGAACAATGGCAATCTGATTTCCGAAAGTACTGAGCTTGGTGGTAAAGATGGTAATCTCCTTAACGGTACCGTCTACACCCTGGGCAGAAATAAAATCCCCCACTTTAAAAGGTTTAAAAACCAGTATCAGTACACCTCCTGCAAAATTGGCCAAAGACCCCTGTAGTGCCAGACCAATGGCAAGACCGGCGGCACCAATAATGGCTACAAGGGAAGAGGATTGCACCCCTAACTGGGTAATGACCAAAACAAAAAGCATAATCTTGAGTCCTATACTTATAAAACTCTGTAGAAAAGATTCCAAGGATTTGTCATAGTCCGCTTTTTGGAAAAACCTCTGAACCATCTTGTTGATGAATTTGATAATCCATAGTCCAACAATCAGCGTTAGTACCGCGGTTATAATGGAGGTGACCAAATTGGGTAGTATTTCCCAGGCCCAGGCTTGGGCTTTTTCAATGTTATCTTCGTAATCTGTAAGTATATTCATGTAGTTTAAATTTTTTGCAAATCAATAAAAAAAAACAATCCCATGTCAAGTTATATGCATTAAACATATGTTAATCTGGCTTGGATATTCGCAGAGGCCAAGCCAGCTATTTTAGGTACATAGGACGACACAAAAAAAGCGCCTTTTTTTGGCGCTTATTGATGGAAATGCTAAAAAAATTAATTCACTTCAAAAGTGATTTTGACGTTTACGCGATAATCATCCAATTTGCCATCCTTCACCGTTGCACTTTGCTCGTTAACATATAAAGAACGTATGTTCTTTACGGATTTTGAGGCATGTTCAACTGCTTTTTTGGCGGCATCTTCCCAACTTTTTTCGGAATTGGCCATTACTTCGATAACTTTTAAGACTGACATAGTGTATAATTTTTAGATTCTCTTAAAGTTAACGAATAAAACACAAAGTAAAGAGTGAAAGCTATGTAAATCAACCGTTTAAGGCAACAACCTGCTGAACCCTATCCCCCATCATGTTTTTAAGCATGGTCTCAATGCCATTTTTTAAGGTAAAGGTAGAGGACGGACAGCCACTACAAGCGCCCTGTAGAATAACATTTACGGTTTTAGTGTCTTCTTCATAGGATTTAAAAAGAATGTTGCCGCCATCACTGGCAACGGCCGGTTTAACGTATTCTTCCAAAATATCTATAATTTCCTTGGATGTATCGTCCAAGTTGCTGTCCTCCAATTGTGCTTTTGGAGCTGCCTCCTTTTGTTGTTGAAGGCTGCTGGAAGAAACCACTTCCTTGCCATCGGCAATAAAATCCCTGATTTTTTCACGTATTTCCATGGTAATGGTATCCCATTCCGCAACGTCGTACTTATTAATGGAAACATAGTTCTCGTCTATAAAAACTTCCTTTACAAAGGGCAGCATAAATAGCTCCTTGGCCAGTTGGGACTCCTTGGCTTCGTCTATATTCTTGAATTCGAAAGTAGACGGAACAATTTTTTTATTGACAACGAATTTCATTACGGACGGATTGGGGGTTACTTCCGCATAAACCGTAACAGGGACTTTTTTCTGGTTCTCATCCTCTAGTACTACAGGATCGCCGGCATTTAGGTAATCTGCCAATTGCTGGGCCACACTGTCCTTTACGTCGTCCCACTCCACAATATTAAAGCGTTCCAACCCAATAAAATTACCTGAGATGTACACAGTTTTTATAAAGGGAAGGTAGAATAGTTGTTGGGCCAAAGGTGAATTTTTGGCCTCGTCTATGTTCTTAAACTCGTAATTGTTGTTCTTTGTTATGAATTGATTGGTTTCAAACTTTAATATCGCCGGATTGTTCGTGGGTACCACGGTAATTATAAACTCCTTCATTTGAATATTTTTTACAAAAGTACGAAGGATTTCTAAGTTACGGTACATATAATAATGTAGTATTTCCGCCGTTATAACTTATATTTGGACGATGTTATTAATTCACCCCTGATCTTAATGAAACAAAATTTATTGATCTTACTTTCGTTCTTTGCGATAGGATTTCAGTCTATGGCACAGGAAGGCGTCCCGGTATATTTTGATTATTTGGCAGATAATTACTATTTGGTATACCCTTCAATGGCCGGTATAGGTGAAGGAGGAAAGATTAGGGCAACTATAAGGCAACAATGGTTTAGCGCAGATGATGCCCCCAACTTACAAACCTTGAATGCACATTTTAGGGCAGGGGAAAACAATGGCTTTGGTGCCATTTTTTTTAATGATGCCAATGGATATCACTCCCAAACGGGCCTAAAACTTACCTATGCCCGTCACTTGCGACTGGGTGGGGACTATAGAAGTCTAAACCAACTTTCTTTTGGATTAAGTGCAGGAATACAGCAGAGCAATTTGGACGAGTCAGAATTTGTGTCCATTATACCCGATCCCTTGGTGACCGGATCCCGGAACAGTGTAAGCTATTTTAATATGGATTTGGGGATGTCCTATAATTTTAGGGAGTTTTATGCACATGCCGCCATCCACAACCTATTGGGTAGGGGCAGGGATTTATATTCGGCCGTTGAATCTACCAATTTACGCAAATATCTACTGTCTTCCGGTTATGTTTTTGGTAGGGGAGAATGGCAAGTGGAACCTTCTGTGCTGTTTCAATACACCGAATTTACCAGGGAAAAGGCAATTGATATCAATGCCAAGGTCTATAAAAGTGTCGATTTTGGAACGGTTTGGGGTGGAATTTCCTATAGAAGGAGTTTTGATGGAGCCCAATATCAGACATCCAATGATTTTGGCGAACAGCGCTTACAGCTTATAACACCTATTGTGGGGGTTAACTATAAAAACTTTCTGGTCTCCTATAATTATTCCTACCAGATGGGGGATATAAGATTTGACAATGGGGGATTCCACCAGATTACTTTGGGGTACGACTTCGGACAACCCGAAAAACGGTACGACTGTAAATGTCCCGCTGTAAATTATTAATTGCTATAGATTATTTCTAGGCTGGCGTTCGCCAGCTAAGCGGAATAAAGAACACAATCTTTAGTTCTTTGTAGGCCAAAGACTGTGCTCTGTTTCAATTATACGGATAATGGCTAATTGTTGGGTTTTCTTATTGTTGCCCATATTATTTGTGACTGATCGGGTTGACTTATGTAGAAATTATTCTTTTACTTTATTCAAGCGGTTCTCAAAATCCAGTGATTTCACGGACCTATGCCATTGCCTACCTTATTTTCAGGGCTTCAATAATACTTAACGACCATTATATCTACAGCAAGGAAGAAGATAGACCGGACAATGATTTTTCTGAGTTATTAGGTTGAAGAAACAAAAAACCGGCCTATTTTCAATTTCGTTCTAAATCAAGTGGTTTCCACATTGGACAAAGGAAGCCCTGCCTCGCCGGCAGGCAGGTGTCCA
>CAXAVP010000110.1:0-13445 GCA_963972175.1 uncultured Arenibacter sp. | reverse complement strand
GTATTAGTCCCAAACAAATCCCGTTGCCAGCCTAAAAATGAAAGCGTACAATACTACGGCAAACATAGCTACACTGAACCACAGGAAAAATTTGAAGTAATTTTTAACAATAATGCTTCCTAGGTTTCTAAACCCTTCTGCATAAATTTCTTTAACGAGTAATAATGTTTTCATCCTTCTTTATTTAATGTTATGTGGCAAATTTCGGCCAGCAGTGCCCTTTTTTTAAATTTAGTGGACAAAAGGGGGAAAAAAAGGATAAAGGACAGGGTGGTATTTTGGACCAAAGACAAACGGTATTATACTTAGGATAAACCGCAGATGGTTTATTGGGGAAAATGACAGTGATAGGCGGTTTTTGCTACCCTGGATAGGGTAGGGATCACCTCAAATAGGCTAGGGGAATACCTATTGAGCAGTAGAAATAAAGGTGTAGTGATAGTGCAGGAAATGCTTATCCAAGCTGATCCTATTGTTGTAAACCGGATGGTAAAGAGGTAGGTAGGCCCACTTGCCAAAAAGCAATAGCTGGGATGCTGCCCCCATTTTTTTTAACCTTATTTTATGGCATTTCGCATTAGTCCTTCCTGCGTTACGGAGGCCACCAAAACACCATTGCGGTCAAAAATACTACCTCTGGAAAACCCTCTGGAATTGGAAGCGCTTGGGCTATCCATGGTATACAGCAGCCATTCGTCTATTTTAAAAGGACGGTGAAACCAAATAGCATGGTCTATACTGGCATAAAAGGTCTTTGTCTTTCTAAGTTCTTCCCTATGGGGCAGGGAGGCGGTGGTAAGGATGTTGTAGTCCGAAGCGTAGGCCAAGAATTGCTGTTGAAGCGGGAGGTTTGCTTCTACCTTTTCGGAAGCACGCATCCACATATGGTTAAAGGGCGGTCCATTTTTTGCCAAAAGGGAACTAAGCCGTTCCACAGGTTTAAATTGGAATATCTTGGGATGGGTAAGTTTAATGAGGTTATAGGAGTCCGGATCGGTATTTTTTAACTCTTCCATTTGATCTATACTCTCCATTAATTTTTTGGGAGTAATTAAATTGGGCATGGTAATTTGATGCTCTACCCCATCTTCCTTAACCTGAAAAGAAGCGGCCATATTAAAAATGGCCTTACCATTTTGCTTGGCCACAACCCTTCTTGTGGTAAAACTACGTCCGTCCCTAATATTGTCCACTTCATAGGTAATGGGAATGTCCAGGTCTCCCCCCAAAATAAAGTAGCCGTGCATGGAATGTGCAATCCTGTCCGAAGCTACCGTTTGGTAGGCCGCATGTAAGGATTGGCCCAATACCTGACCCCCAAAAACCCGTCCCCAAGGGGCTTGGTAATTTTGGCCTACAAAAGTATTGCTAGCTGTACGCTCCAAGGATAAAAGTTGTATAAGGTCTTCAAGACTGTCCATGCTTTGTTAATTTAAAATAGGTAAAATGAATTCTTACAAAGGTATGTTTCCGTGCTTTTTTCTGGGTTGTTCCACCACCTTTTTTTCTAATAGGGAGAAGGCCTTTATTAATTTTCTACGGGTATTCCTGGGGAAGATTACCTCGTCTATAAACCCTCTTTCCGCGGCACTATAGGGGTTGGCAAACATATGGGCATATTCCTTTTCTTTTTCCGCTAGTTTGGCCTCGGGGTCATCTGCGGCGGCAATCTCTTTTCTAAAAATAATTTCACTGGCACCTTTGGCGCCCATTACGGCAATTTCGGCCCCTGGCCATGCATAGTTAAGGTCGGCACCAATATGTTTGGAGTTCATAACATCATAGGCTCCGCCATAGGCCTTACGCGTAATAAGGGTGACTTTGGGAACCGTAGCCTCACTTAAGGCATAGAGGAGTTTGGCCCCATTGGTTATAATTCCGTTCCATTCCTGGTCTGTACCTGGCAGGAATCCCGGAACATCTACCAATACCAATAGGGGAATATTGAAACAGTCACAACACCTGGTAAACCTAGCGGCTTTTTTAGAGCTGTTTACATCCAGAACCCCTGCAAGGCTCATAGGCTGATTGGCTACAATACCGATACTCCTACCTGCCAATCGCGCAAAGCCCACCACAATATTTTCGGCATAATGTTTATGTACTTCAAAGAAGTTGGAGTCGTCTATCACCTCCTTGATAATATGCCGCATATCATAGGGTTGACTGGCATTCTCTGGTATTATGGTTTCCAGCTTTTCCCTGATCTCGGTATCCAGGGTATAGGGCAATGCCTTGGGCAGATCCTCACAATTCTGGGGTAAAAAACTTAGGAGCTCCTTTATATGTGCTATACAATCCAGATCGTTTACCGCTGTAAAATGTGTTACCCCGGATTTGGTAGCATGTGTCATGGCCCCGCCCAATTCTTCTGAGCTCACCTCTTCATTGGTCACCGTTTTTACCACATTGGGACCAGTAACGAACATATAACTCGAATTTTCTACCATTAGGGTGAAGTCGGTCATCGCAGGAGAGTATACAGCGCCTCCCGCACAGGGTCCCATGATGGCCGATATCTGCGGGATTACCCCAGAGGCCTTTACATTCCTGTGAAAGATATCGGCATAGCCTCCCAGGGAACGTACTCCCTCCTGTATCCGCGCTCCGCCACTATCATTCAAGCCAATTATAGGCACGCCTATTTTCATGGCCATATCCATTACTTTGCATATTTTTTCGGCATGGGTTTCGGACAGCGAGCCACCGAATACGGTGAAATCCTGGGCAAAAACACATACCTGTCTTCCGTTTACCGTACCGTAACCGGTAACCACTCCATCGCCATAAACAAGTTGTTTTTCCATGCCAAAATCCTTGGTCCTATGGGTTACCAAAGCCCCTAGTTCTTCAAAAGACCCCTCATCCAATAAAAAATGAATGCGTTCACGGGCAGTGAGTTTGCCCTTGGCGTGTTGGGCCTCTATACGTTTTGTACCCCCGCCCAATTGGGCCTTGCTAATCTTGTCTGTTAGTATTTTTTCTTTTTCCTTCATTAAACAATGCTTTATGCTCCCTAATAATATGGTAGGACCATTTATGGCTTACCCTAAAGTTCTTTTTATCTGCCAGTTGGAGTTTTCCCGATCCGGAACTTTAAGTTTGTCCCTGTATTCCAAAAAAAGTTTTAGTCCCATTGCCGCCGCAATTTTTTGTTCTTCCTTGTAGTACTCCTGCAACCTATCCGGGGAATAGTGTTTTTTAACAAAATGGGTGTCAAAATCACCGGAGCTAAAGGCTGGGTGTTCACAGACATATTTTCCAAAGGGCAGGGTAGTAGCTATGCCTTTTACCTTAAAGTTGTTTATAGCCTGTACCATACGCTGAATGGCCTCTTCCCGGTCTTGACCATAGGCAATTAATTTGGCCAGCATGGGGTCATAATAGATAGGAACGCTCATGCCTTCCTTAAAACCGTCATCTAGACGTACGCCTTCCCCCTTGGGGCCTACATAGGTAGTTAAGGTGCCAATACTGGGCAGAAAATTGTCCAGTGGATCCTCTGCATACACCCTTACTTCCAAGGCATGGCCTGTTATAGGTATATCTTCTTGTGAAAAGGCCAATGGCTCTCCCCTGGCAATTTTAATCTGCTGTTCTACCAGATCTATTTGGGTAATTAATTCTGTAACCGGATGTTCTACCTGCAGCCGGGTATTCATTTCCAAAAAAAAGAAATTTTTGTCCTTGTCCAATAAAAACTCTACCGTTCCGGCACCTACATAGTCACAGGCCTTGGCAACCTTAATGGCCGCATCTCCCATTGCCTTCCGTATCTCAGGGGTCAGTACCGTGGAAGGGGCTTCTTCTACCACTTTTTGATGTCTTCTTTGTATGCTGCATTCCCGTTCAAAAAGGTGCACTATGTTGCCATGGGTATCCGCCAGTACTTGAATTTCAATATGCCGTGGCGATTCCAGGTATTTCTCTATAAAGACAGCACCGTTGCCAAAAGCAGCAGTTGCCTCGCTAATGGCCCTTTCCATTTGATGGGGTAATTCTGTTATGGTGTTCACTACCCGCATGCCTTTGCCACCACCGCCGGCAGAGGCTTTTATAAGAATGGGGAAACCTATCTGCAGGGCAATTTCTTTGGCCAGGGATATATCCGTGATAGCTTCCTCCAGTCCGGGTACCATGGGAATCCGGTACCCCTTTACCGCCTCCTTGGCCGTTAGTTTGTCGCCCATAATCTCAATGGCATGGGGCTTGGGCCCAATAAAAACAATCCCATGGTCCGATACCAATTTGGCAAAGGCTGCATTTTCACTAAGAAAGCCATAGCCGGGGTGAATGCCGTCGGACTGGGTCTGCTGCGCAACCTCCAGTATTTTATGCATATTTAAATAGGATTCGGAAGAAGGCGATTTCCCTATGTGCACCGCCTCATCGGCAAAAAGTACATGTGGCGCATCACGATCTGCATCGGAATAAACCGCTACCGTTTTTATACCCATTTTTTGTGCTGTCCGCATTATGCGCAAAGCTATCTCTCCCCTGTTGGCGATCAATATTTTTTTCATTTTCCCATAAAATTAGATTATTCCATTTCTATGATTAGCTGCCCTTTCTCAACAGCATCGTTTATAGCCACATCAATATGTTTTACCACTCCTTCCCCGGGAGAGGTGATGATATTCTCCATCTTCATGGCCGATAAAACCACTAGGGGTGTGCCGGCAACGACTTCTTGTCCCACAGTAGCCATAATATTGAGAATAAGCCCTGGCATGGGAGCCTTAATACTGTTTATTTTATGGGTCATGCTCTGTAACAGGCCCATTTTCTCCACCAACTCATCATATTCATCCCCAATTCTTAAGTCATAGCTATTGCCATTGACTTCCAAGGTCATGGCTTTGTTGGGGAAATCGGTTTTGGTGACCGCAACGTTAAAAGCGCGATTATCTTTTAGGACGTGATAGTCACTTGGCCCGGTAGGTATTGGATCTATAGAATCTAATTCCTCTTGGCCAACAGTGTATTTGTCCTCATTGATTGTAATGGTGTAGTTGGTCATATAATACTTCTTTTTTACCCAGGTATGCCCCGTAATGATTCTTGCAGCTACCTGGGTTGATTTTTAATGCACTAGGATTTTTCCAACACCGGGATTACAATACCATAAGTTGCTTTTGGGTACTATTCTCAGTTAGCATCCATATACCATAAAAGCTGCCCCATGAACTTTTAAATGCTGCAATCCCATATGTCCAATACTGTACTTTCACTAAGATATGCAAAAGATTTAAAGTGCCCATGGGCCTGGGCGGTTTCTACCATAGGGACTATTACTGCGGGGTTGGGGTGGTAGTGGTGTAGAGTGTTGGTTCTTCTTTTTGGAACATCGGGGAATGATAAAGCTTTAAGAAACGGGTTCAATAGTGTATCTCAAACGTTTGGAAATTATGGAACAGCTTATTTTTTATGCAGGGGCCGCTGTTTGGTTGGGCTGGGGATTTACAGAAGGATTTAGTGATGTGTTGGTAGTGGGCAGTTTATTGATTCCAATCTCTTGGATAGTGATTTTATGGTAAGGACGGGGCAGGAAACCAAGTCCCATCTCTAATTTTACTTATTCCGATTTTGGTAGATCTGCAGATACAGCATAGTGGACATTTTTTGAGCCCTGTTTTTGGCGATCCAGGCTAGCTCTCCGTCAAAAAGTTCATCTATGGTGGCAAACCACTCGTTGAGCCACAGGCCAAAATGCTCTGGGGTAATGCCATGGTCCATCTTCCTGTCCACCTCTTGATGCACGGCAATGGGGTTGCCCCTATATTTTCGCTCCAATAAAAGTTGGCCCTCCCAAAAATCGGTCAACAGCTCTAAATGACTGTCCCAGTCCGTTATGATACCATTAAATATTGGTCCCAATATTTGGTGTTCCCTAATCTTGGCATAAAAACTAACCACTAAAAACTTAATATCTTCTCTCCTTCTAATATCTGATTTTATTGACATGGGGTAGCTCTTGTTTTTTTAGTAAGTATTACAAAGGTAGTCTTCATCTTTTTAAAAATTAAATATGCATTATATTTGTGCTGTATTTAAATTAATGCAGTCTTTTGTCGGGAGGGATTGTATTAATTTGAAAATTAAAAATGAAGCAATTAATCTTATTTGTAGCAATTATTATGCTGATAAAGCCACTTTGGCCTTTAGCTGAATATGCTGTAAATTATGATTATATTGTAGAGAATCTTTGTGAAAATAGGAATAGGCCTGCCATGCAATGTGACGGAAAATGTTATTTGGCGAAACAGTTGGCGAAAGAGTCGGAAGGCAGCGACAAAAATCCTTTTGAGGGCAAACGTTTTAATGCGGAGATCCAATTTCTTGATTTTCGGGAGAAGGATTTTTTGCTTGTGACCCACCTTGGGTTTGTCCCTATTATTGAGAATAATTATAAGAATGCCCTGGTTTTGATTCCAGGTTTATATACTACAGATATTGCACAGCCGCCAGAGCTGGGATAATATAATCTTGCTATGATGTAATAGGGGAGCTTATGGCCCTTTACTACAGAATGGCAGCTTCAACGAATTATATTATCTAAATTTTAAACGTGTGAAAATTTTTAGACATGCCCGTATAGTGTGCAATATACTTATGGGGAAAATTATATATAGCCCTAGTTGGTCTATTTGCGTGGCGCTTATTTTGTTTCCTTTTTATATGGGGGCTCAGGAACTGGTTATGCCACAGGACTCTATAATAAGGGTTAATTTGGACGAGGTTATTCTTATTTCGGCCCGAAAGACTTTGGATTACCACCGCCAGCCCAAACCGCTTTCTGCCTTGGATGAGTATTTGGAATCCTCCAAGAAGGTAGATATGGTAAAAAGGGGAGCCTATGCTTGGGAGCCTACCCTGAACAATATGTATTCCGAGCGCCTTTCCGTTACCATAGACGGTATGCGGATATTTGGGGCCTGTACGGACAAGATGGACCCTATTACCTCTTATGTGGATGTTTCCAATTTGTCCAAGGCCCATATAGCATCGGGTCAACAAGGGTCCGAGCATGGAACCACTATTGGTGGGGCCATTAATCTGGAGCTGGACAAGAGCAATTTTAGCGATACAGGATTGCAAGGCGAATTGGAGACCGGTTTTGAGAGCAATAACGAAATGAACGTAGTAGGGGGGCAACTTAATTACTCCAATGCCAAGTATTTTGTGGATACCGATATTATTTATAGAAAAGCTGGGAATTATTTTGCGGGGGATAGTGAAGAAGTATCGTTTTCACAGTTTGAAAAGTATAATTTCTCTGGTATGGGAGGGTATAAAATAGCAGAGGATAAGGCTTTGATAGCTAGCTTTATTTTTGATGAGGCCAGGGATATAGGTTACCCCGCCCTAACCATGGATGTTTCCTTGGCCCGTGCCATGATTGCTTCCATAGGGTACGAACAGGACCAATTATGGGGTAGTTTAGCCAATTGGAAATCCAAATTGTACTTTAATACGGTGACCCATGTTATGGACGATACCAAGCGTCCTGATGTGGCCATACACATGGATATGCCGGGTTGGAGCGATACCTATGGCTTTTTTAGCGAGGCACAGCTTAATAACGGGAAACACAGTTTTCTCTTTAAGCTGGACGGCTACTACAATAGGTCCTATGCAGAAATGACCATGTACCCCAATGACCCGGATGAATTGCCCATGTTTATGCTTACCTGGCCCGATGTCCGCACCGCTAATACGGGAGTCTATGTTGAGGATGAACTGGATTTAAACGGTAGCTTTTTAAAACTTGCCACTAGGATGACCCTGCAAAATCAGAAGGTGGCCGACGAATTTGGTTTAAATAGTCTTAGGATCTTTTATCCAGAAATGGAGAAATCAAAAACGCGCTTCTTAAAAAGTATTTCAGGCCAATGGCATAAAATGTGGATGCCCTGGCACTTTAATATAGGCCTGTCCTACGGGGATAGGGCACCTTCTGTTAGCGAAGGGTACGGATTTTATTTGTTCAACAGTTTTGATAACCATGATTATATTGGGGATCCGGAACTGGACAATGAAAAATCGGTGGAAGCCAATACCAAGATTTCCTGGGAAAAATCCAAGTTTAAACTTACGGCCGAAGCTAATTATTTCCATATCACGGATTATATAATTGGGGAAATAGACCCTTCCCTCAGTGTTATGACCATAGGGGCAGAGGGCGTAAAAGTATATCAGAATCTAGCCTATGCCAATCTGTTCAATGCCTCCTTGGAGATGAAATACGGACTGCTACAGCATTTAAATTGGCATGCTGTACTTTCCTATCACAGAGGAACGGACAATGAAGGGAACAACCTGCCCTTTATGAGTCCAATATCCTATGGTGCTGGTCTACAATATAACAATAGATCTATTTCGGCGGCCCTACAGGTAAAAGGCTCGGGAAAACAACGCAATTACAATCCCGATTTTGGAGAGGATGAAACAGCTGCTTATACCGTGTGCTCCATCACTATGGGAAAGACCTTTGCTATTAATAAGGATGCAGTCTATGTAAAATTTGGAGTAGAAAATATATTTGATACCTACTATTCCACCTATACCGATTGGAGAAATATTCCCCGAATGGGACGAAATTTTTTCCTAACACTTACTTATTCCATTAACTAAAAAAAAACAAATGAAAACTATAAAATTAGTCTTAATTACAATCGCTTTATCCCTGGGTTTAACTGCTTGTACATCTGAAGATGATGCCCCGCAAATGGAAGTAGATCCCTTGGCCGAATACAATTTAGTGACCCAGGTGGATGCCAACGGACATAGCTTGGAGCTTTATTCGGATACTGATGCCTTTACTACCGGATACAACAAGGTGTATATACGCATTAAGGATGATGCGGATAACAGCTATTTTGCCAACCCCGAAATTTCCTGGATGCCCGTTATGCATATGGAGAGTATGAACCATTCCTGTCCTAAATCGGAACTACGTACAAGCCAAGAAAATAATACGGTAGTAGAAGGTTATGTAATATTCCAATTGGCCGGCAATACGGATGAATATTGGGACATAACCTTTACATACGAGCTAGGGGGGCAGGAGTATGCGGTTACCGAAACCATTGATGTTACCGCTCCTTTAGACGGCAAACAAAGGGTAGCCTCCTTTGTAGGGGCTGACAATGTTAGGTATGTCTTGGCTATGGTAGCGCCTAGTGAACCAGAGGTTGCCGTAAACGATATACATGCCTTGCTCTTTAAAATGGAAAGTATGATGAGTTTTCCCTTGGTGGAAAACTACAGCATAGACCTGGACCCCCGTATGCCGGGAATGGCCAATCATAGTTCGCCAAACAATGAGGATCTAACCTATGATAGCAGTGCTCATATGTACACAGGAAAATTGTCTTTGACCATGACGGGGTATTGGAAGCTTAATCTAAAATTGCTGAATACAGATGGGGAAGTATTGAAGGGTGAAGATGTTACGGAGGAAAACGAAGCCAGTAGTCTCTTCTGGGAACTGGAATTTTAAACTTTTTTCAACGGCATAAAAAAAGGCTGCCCTAACGGACAGCCTTTTGTATTTAATAACCTATACTGTTAAAACTTGTAGCGTACAAATGCCTCCATGGCAGCATAATGCGCTAATCCCAGTTCATCATATTTAGTGGCCGTTTCCTTGTTCCTGTCTTCTGCACGTTGCCAGAATTCTCTGGAATCGGATCCTTGGAATACCACCCCATCTTTTTGTGATTGGTGTTTAAAGATTCCGTAACGCTTGGCCAATACCTGACTTGGGCTCATGGGTACTGCCATTTCTATATCCTCTATTTCCCATTCTTGCCATGCACCTCTGTACAACCAAACCCAACAATCTTTCATATATGGTTTGGATTTAAGTCGGTCTATGGCCTCAAAAATAATGTCCAAACAAACCTTGTGGGTGCCGTGTGGGTCTGCCAAATCACCGGCGGCGTAAATTTGATGTGGTTGTATTTGCTCTATCAAGTCCATTGTTATCTTAATGTCCGCATCAGAAGGTGGATTTTTTTCAATGGTACCCGTTTCATAGAAAGGCAGATCGTTAAAATGTATTTGTTCATCAGGAAGACCTACATAATAACTGGTAGCCCTAGCTTCACTACGTCTAATAAGACCTTTTACCTTTCTTACCTCTTCAATATCAATTTCACTGGCCTTTTTGTTTTTGATAAACTCAGTGGCCTTTTTGTAGATCTCAACAGATTTTTTGTTGTCCAGTCCGAACGAACGGTTGTAGTCGGTCACAAAATCGGAAAACCGTAGGGCTTCGTCATCGGCAACAGCAATATTACCAGATGTTTGATAGGCTACATGTACTTCGTGGCCTTGGTCTTGTAAACGCATAAAGGTACCCCCCATACTTATGATATCATCATCTGGGTGCGGGCTAAAAATTAATACGCGTTTTTTGGCAGGTTCTGCCCTTTCTGGCCTATTAAGGTCATCGGCATTGGGCTTACCACCAGGCCAACCGGTAATGGTATGCTGTAGTTTGTTGAATATTCTAATATTGATATCGTAAGCATCGCCAACTTCTGTCAACAGATCGCTCATACCATTTTCTATGTAATCGGCTTCGGTTAGCATCAATACTGGTTTCTCCAGTTTAAGCGCTAATCCTACAACCGCCTTTTTAATCATTTTTTCATCCCATTCAACCTCTTCAACAATCCATGGGGTACTTACCCTGGTAAGTTGGGAAGACGATCCCTGATCCAGGATAAAGATACTGTTGGGGTGTTCCTGAAGATACGATGCAGGTACCTGCTCTGTAATAGGTCCCTCAACCGATTCCCTGATGATGGACGACTTGCCTTCACCCCAAGCCATTAGGATTACCTGTTTGGCCTGCATTATTTGTTTAATACCAAGGGTGATCGCCGTTTTAGGGGTGTTTTGTAAGCCTTGGAAATCTTTGCTTGCCGCAACCCTGGTAATGTGGTCCAAGGTTACCAATCTGGTCTTTGAGTTGGGTAGGGACCCGGATTCGTTAAAACCAATATGCCCGTTACCACCAATACCCAAAATTTGAAGGTCTATCCCCCCCAAAGCATCTATTTTTGCTTCATATTCTTTACAGTAATCGGCAATGTCGGCTTTGGAAAGTGTTCCGTCAGGGATATGATAGTTTCCTGGCTCAATGTCTATGTGATTAAATAGAAGTTCTTCCATAAAGCGCACATAACTGTGTATGGCATCGGGCTCCATGGGGTAGTATTCATCCAGGTTAAACGCTATAACATTCTTAAAGCTAAGATTTTCTTCTTTGTGCAAGCGTACAAGCTCTGCGTACAATCTTTTCGGGGTAGACCCTGTAGCAAGTCCAAGGATACACATTTCCTTGGCCTTTTGTTTTTTCTTGATCAATGTCGCAATTTCAGCAGCCGCTGATTTGGACGCAACCTCGGAGGACTCAAAGATAACAGTGTTGATTTTTTCAAACCTTTTTTCAAAACTGGTTACCTTATCGATTTTACTTTTAATCATGGATGGCAAGATTTTTTGTTCATTTTTGGTTGAATCGATAAAAGTACTATAAACTATTTAAATGGTTAAAAAAGTTGAGCATTTTTAACCTATTCTTAATTAAAATCCTCTTAGTTCATATTTTGGGCGCTTTGTATGCTATATTTTAACAATGCGTTAAGGTCGCGAATTTAACAGTAAAAATCCAATTACTATGGACATGTTTTGATCCGTATCGCCAAAAAAACTAATTCAAATTTAAAACGTAATTTTGTGGAAATACATAATCAATCATACCAATAACAAGGGGCCTACACGCCCTATTATATTTTACTACATGAATTTATCGTTAGAAAATACCTGGAGATGGTACGGTCCGCAAGACCCAGTGTCCTTAACCGACATTAAACAAGCTGGTGCTACAGGAGTGGTAACTGCCTTGCATCACATTCCTAATGGGACAGTTTGGACTGTTGAAGAAATTCAAAAAAGAAAAAGCGAGATCGAAGCCGTTGGCCTAACTTGGTCTGTGGTGGAAAGTGTGCCCATTCATGAAGATATTAAGACACAACAGGGTGATTTTAAAAAATATATAGAGAATTACAAGACCACCATTAGTAATTTGGCCAGCTGTGGAATAGACACTATCTGCTATAATTTTATGCCTGTATTGGATTGGACACGCACCAATTTGGATTATGAGCTGGAAGATGGGTCAACCGCTTTAAGATTTGAAAAAGATGCCTTCGCCGCGTTTGAGTTGTTCTTGCTAAAGCGTCCCGGAGCAGAAGCTTCATACTCCGAAGAGGAGAAAAAGGCGGCAGGTGAATATTTAAAAAATACCACTGAAGCGGAGCAGAAGAAATTAGTCCAAAATATAATAGCTGGTTTGCCCGGGGCGGAAGAGGGCTATAGTTTGGAGGAGTTTAATAAAATACTGGCCACCTATGAGCATATAGGGGCCAAAGAATTAAAAGAGCATCTTTATTTCTTCCTAAGCCAGATTATACCGGTTGCGGAAGAAGGGGGCGTTAGAATGTGCATTCATCCGGACGATCCACCATATCCTATTTTAGGATTGCCAAGGGTGGTAAGTACAGAGCAGGATATAGTGGATCTCTACAATGCGGTGGACAGTCCCAATAACGGACTTACTTTTTGTACCGGGTCGTTCGGGGTTAGGGCCGACAACGATTTGGTAGGTATGGTAAAAAGGCTGGGGCACCGTATTCACTTTATGCACCTAAGGAGTACGCAACGCGATGAAAATGGAAACTTTCACGAGGCCGATCATTTGCTTGGCGATGTGGATATGTATGGGGTAATGAAGGCTTTGGTGTTAGAACAGCAAAAAAGAAGTGCCGCCGGGAGAAAGGACCTACGTATGCCCATGCGCCCTGATCACGGCCATAAAATGCTGGACGATTTAAAGAAAAAGACCAATCCCGGATATTCCGCCATAGGAAGATTAAGGGGTCTGGGAGAATTACGGGGCTTGGAATTGGGGATCCGTAGATCTTTATAAAATAGTACCTGCCCTTAGCAATACATCCCCTGTTCTTTGAGTAAGAAACAGAGGGTGTATTTTTTTATTAGCTTATGTAAAGTATGCTTAACTTCTTATTTTTTGGATTAGGGCCAAAGTTTCCCTTACCGTTTTCTCCAGGCCACTATAGTCTTTGTTTTCCAAGACGGTCTTGCTAATTAGATTGGATCCCATTCCCACACAGGTGACGCCCGCATTAAACCAACCACTTAGGTTGGATTCTTCCAATGTTACCCCTCCTGTAGGCATTACACTGGTCCATGGTTGTGGACCTTTAATAGCTTTTACGAAGCCTGGTCCAAAATGGGCGCCAGGGAACAATTTAATGATTTCACATCCCAGCTCCTCGGCCCTGTTGATCTCTTTTAGGGATCCGCAACCAGGACTCCATAGTACTTTTCTGCGATTACAGACCGTAGCA
>CAXAVP010000109.1:0-13503 GCA_963972175.1 uncultured Arenibacter sp. | reverse complement strand
AGACTTCGGACAGCGTTGTATAGCTGTGTGATGGAAAGTACAAAGTCAGGAGACTTTGTGCAACCGTATCAATGATCCATTTGCAAATAACTACACTGGCTTCTTATTGTTCTACACTTTTCTTCTTTTAAACAATGCTCAATATTACATGCTTAATTATAAAATTAAGGCAATGCTAATGTATTGCTTAACTCATTTTTTGATATATTGTATCTTCAAACTAAACTGTATAAAATGAAAAATAATTTCGCTTACCTATTGTGTTTAATTTTAGGCCTTGGTATTTTAAATATTGCAACGGCCCAAGAAGGGGATAGCAAGGCTGATGATGGTTGGATTCCCCTCTTTAATGGTAAAAATTTGGACGGATGGAAAGTAGGGGAGAATGCCCATACCTTTTCTGTGGAAAATGGAGCTATTAAGGTAGCCGGACCTAAAGCACATTTGTTTTATGTGGGTGATGTTGAAAACCATAATTTTGACAACTTTGAATTTAAAGCTTCTGTGATGACCAAACCTGGCTCCAATTCCGGTATTTATATCCACACCCGTTATCAAGAGGCCAGTTGGCCCGTACATGGTTATGAGGTTCAGGTAAACAATTCCCAAGGGGATTGGAAACGTACCGGTAGCCTATATGATATCGTAAATGTAATAGAAACCTATGTTGGTGATGATGAATGGTATACGGAATATATAAAAGTAGAAGGTAAAAGAATAATTGTTAAAATAAATGATATCGTTGTAGTGGATTATACCGAACCTGAAAACCCTAAACGTGACCCAGGGGAACGCCAGCATAGGGTGCTTAAGGGAGGGACCTTTGCGTTGCAAGGCCATGACCCCAAGAGTACGGTTTATTACAAGGATATCATGGTTAAACCCTTACCATAAGTCAACCAATATTTTTAAATAATGATTTTACCTAAGTGTATTACCAATAGTGTACGTTGTGCATTAATTGGTATACTAGCTATGGGGTGTCAACAACAGCCTCAAAGCACCAAATTCAGACCCAATGTTGTTTTTATATTGGTAGATGATCTTGGTCTGGTAGATCTCGGAGTTACAGGGAGCAATTACTACGAGACTCCAAATATAGATAGGTTGGCCAAGGAGGGTATGGTGTTCACCCAAGGTTACGCCTCCAGTCGCGTATGTAGCCCCTCAAGGGCCAGTATCATGACCGGAAAATTTACGGCAAGACACGGTATTACGGATTGGATTGGTGCGGCTTCTGGAGAAGAATGGCGATCCCACAACAGGCATGATAAATTACTGCCTGCCGAATATGTGCATAGCCTGCCAGCCAATGATGTGACACTTGCCGAAGATTTTAGGAGTGAAGGTTATAAAACCTTTTTTGCTGGAAAATGGCATTTAGGGGATGAAGGTTCCTATCCGGAAGATCATGGTTTTCAGATCAATCAAGGAGGTTGGGACAAGGGAAGCCCCATTGGAGGCTACTTCTCACCTTGGAAGAACCCCAAATTACCCAACAAAGAGAAAGGGGAAAATCTCAGTATGCGCTTGGGTAAGGAAACGGCCAGCTTTATTAGAAAACATAAAGATTCTACCTTTTTTGCCTTTCTGTCGTTTTATGCTGTACACGGACCTATTCAAACTACAGAAGAGAAGTGGAACAAATATAGGGATAAAGCCCATGCACAGGGATTGGCTGAAAATGGATATAAAATGGAACGCGTCCTGCCCATTAGGCAGGTACAGGATAACCCTATTTATGCGGGATTGGTAGAAAGTATGGATGAGGCAGTGGGAGTGGTGCTCAACGCCTTGAAGGATACGGGATTGGAAGATAATACTATCGTGGTCTTCACCTCTGATAACGGCGGAGTGGCGTCCGGTGATTCTTTTTCCACTAGTAACCTTCCCCTAAGAGGAGGAAAAGGCTATCAGTGGGAAGGAGGTATAAGGGAACCTTATTTTATAAAGGTACCTTGGTTAAAAAATGGGGAATCCCAAAGTGATATTCCGGTCACTGGAGCCGATTTTTACCCCACCCTCTTGGATTTGGCGGGAGCTGAACTATTGCCTGAACAACACAAAGACGGAATTAGCCTTAAACCAATTTTGGAAGGAGAGGAATATAATGGAAACAGATCTTTGTATTGGCATTACTCACATTATGGGAACCAAGGAGGGAATCCCTCCTCCATTATTCGTGAAGGTGATTGGAAACTTATCCACTATTGGGAAGACGGTAACGAAGAGCTCTATAACCTAGCTGTGGACGGAGGGGAGCAATTTAATGTGATTGACGAAAATCCTGGGGTAGCCAAAAATATGAGCCAAAAATTAATGGGATGGCTAAATGAGGTTGGAGCAAAACTACCGGAAAAGGATCCTGAATATGATGCACAACTAGCTGAAGAGAGACATAATACTATCGTTAACGATAAATGGCCAGCGCTGGAGGAACAGCGTTTAAAATTTTTGTCAGAAGATTTTCAGCCCAATGAAGATTGGTGGGGGAGTAAAGTGACCGTAGATTAACTGTTGGTTTTTTTGGTAGTATGTCCTCCCTTTTATAATGTTACGGGAAAGGGAACAATATAGCTTGAGAAAAGTATTTAATGTAACAACGGGAGGCTTTGATGATTTTGTATGTAACACCTTTGTCTATGGGCCTCAATTAACAGAGCGGGAACTCTTATTTCCCTTTCCAACCGATGAGCTGAGAAATAATGAAAACCTCGTTCAAAATCCAGGATACTAAGAAAGTTTGGAACCTGGATGCGAATGGTATAACTTGTTAAATTTTCTAAGGATCCTACCCTGGCAATCCATTGTTACATAAGTCTATTGGTAGAGTTAAATTGCGATATATGGTTTGTCGGGATTTGGATAAAAAAGTACGTCATAAGTAAATTATAATAATCACGAAATTATTTTGAATCTATTCAACCTACAAACGTTCAGTGCTAACAATTGGGGCCATCGGCAACAGGGTATTCACTTTTTTTTGAAACAAATTTTAAAAACACTGCTGTTATTGCTGTTAACCACACCATTGGTTTTAAATGCCCAAAACGATGTTAAGAAAAAACCCAATGTCATTATTGTAATTACTGATGATCAAGGGATGGGCGATTTGGGCTGCTACGGAAATCCATATATAAAAACACCTAACCTGGATGAATTTTATAAAGAGTCGGTCCGATTCACCAATTTTCACGTGTCCACCACCTGCGCCCCTACCCGTGGAGCCATAATGACCGGTAGACATACCAATAGGATAAACGTATTCCACACAATAACCGGACGTTCCCTGCTTTTTGAGGACGAAGTTATTTTGCCACAAGTATTAGCTCAAAATGGCTATACCAACGGAATGTTCGGAAAGTGGCATTTAGGGGATAATTATCCATACCGCCCTGAGGATCGAGGTTTTCATGAGGTTGTTAGGCATGGTGGGGGAGGTATCACCCAAGGCCCTGACTATTGGGGGAACGATTATTTTGACGATACGTATTGGCATAATGGGGAAACCCAGAAATACAAGGGATACTGTACCGATGTCTTCTTTTCCGAAGCTATGGACTTTATAGAAGAAAATAAGGATGACCCATTTTTCTGTTATATCGCCACTAACGCTCCCCATGGTCCTTTGAACCTGCCAAAGAAATATTTGGATATGTACAAGGGTGTAAAAGATCTTGAAGAGCGATATCAGCGTTTTTACGGTATGATTACGAATATTGATGATAATTTTAAGCTGTTGCAAAAAAAGTTGGACGAGTTGAAGATTGCGGATAACACTATCATGATTTTTATGACAGATAATGGTACCGCCGGCGGAAATAGGGTGTATGATGCTGGTTTGCGCGGAGGAAAAGGCAGTGAATACGAGGGAGGTCATAGAGTGCCCCTGTTTATCCGTTGGCCCGATGGACATCTTACAGGTGGAAAGGATATAGGGAAACTGGCCGCTGCCTATGACTTATTGCCAACCTTCGTAGATTTATTGGGATTGGATTTTAATCCAGTGAAACCCTTGGATGGAACAAGTTTAAAACCACTATTATATAATCAGGCCGATAATTGGCCGAACAGAACATTGTACATAGATACCCAAAGACTGCAAAATTTGATCAAATACAGGAAATATACAGTAATGGATGACAATTGGAGATTTGTAAACGGTAATGAACTGTATAATATGAATACCGATAGGAGTCAGACCAAAAATGTAATTGACCAACATCCGGAGGTGGTTGAAAAACTGGCAGAGGGGTATGAAAGATGGTGGCAATCATTTATGGATGAAGGGGTCAATGAACGTTATGCCTATATAAAAGTAGGATCGTCAAAAGAGAACCCAAGTCGGATTTCCGCACATGATATGTTAACGGGAAAATTTAATGGCATGTGGCATCAATACGGGGCGGTAAATGCAGTCCAGGCCACGGGAAGATGGAAAGTAGAATTTGTTGAGGACGGGGAGTATAAAATTAGCCTATGTAGATTTCCCAGGGAAAGCGGACTAGGTATAAATGAAACTTTTCCTGCCCAGAAAAAAATAGTGGAACTGGACAGAACTATGCCGGCTAGTGTGAAGTCAGATTTTGAAGAGGCCTATTTGAATGTGGCAGATCTTGAAAAATCGGTAAAAGTACAGCCTGATCAAAAAGAAGTGTCTTTTACGGCTACCATTCCAGCGGGGAAATACGATATGGAAGCACAACTCATAGATAAAGATAACAGGGTGCACCCTGCTTATTATGTTTATATTGAGAAATTGTAATAAAAATCATTCATAAATACTATAGTTTATTAAGAAATTGAAAAGATCAGATTTAAGGAAATTGAAAAACATTTTATGCGTCTGTAGTTGTCTTCTTATTACGGTTGTGATGACAAATTGCGCGGAAAGCCAAAAAAAAACGGAAGTCAAACATGTAGATAAAGAGACCCCCAACATCATCCTGTTGATGGCAGATGACCAGGGCTGGGGCGATATGGCTTACAATGGCCATCCCCACCTAAAAACCCCTAATTTGGATGCCATGGCGGCCAATGGGGCAGTTTTTGAACGATTCTATTCGGCATCTGCAGTCTGTTCCCCTACGCGTGGAAGTGTAATGACGGGTAGGCATCCACTGCGTTATGGAATTTGCCATGCCAACTGCGGCCATATAAAACCCGAGGAGATTACTTTGGGGGAAATTGTCAAAGATCTTGGGTATACCACGGGCCATTTTGGTAAATGGCATTTAGGTACCCTGACTCGTGATACAGTAGAGGCCAATAGGGGAGGAAGGGAGAAATTTGATGGGGACTATTCCCCACCTTGGGATCATGGTTTTGATGTTAGTTTTGTAACAGAATCAAAGGTGCCCACATGGAACCCCATGATTACACCGCCAAAATCATCGGGTGATGTAAAAGGGACTTTAATAGAAGGGGAGCCTTTTAATACCTCTTACTGGACAGGTCCGGGCCAAATTGCCACAGAAAATTTGGAAGGGGACGACTCCAGGGTGATTATGGATAGGGCAATTCCTTTTATTGAACAGGCTGTAGGGGACAAAAAACCATTTTTAAGTATTATTTGGTTTCACACTCCCCATTTGCCGGTTTTGGCAGGGGAGGATGATAGAGCTCCCTACTCACACCTTTCCGAAGATCAGCAACATTATTATGGGGTTATAACCGCCTTGGACCAGCAAGTAGGGCGTTTGCGTGATAAGCTGCGGGAATTGGGTGTTGCTGAAAACACGGTGCTTTTTTATACCAGTGACAATGGTCCCGAAGGTAAATCGGTTGCGGGAAGGACCCAAGGTGTTACAAAGGGGCTTAAAGGTAGAAAAAGAAGCTTGCACGAAGGAGGAATAAGGGTTCCCGGCATTATAGAGTGGCCTGGAAAAATAAGTTCCGGGACAACTGTGGGTATTCCGTGCTTTACTTCGGACTATTTTCCTACCATAGCCAATATATTGGGGGTCGACTTAAATCAAAACAAACGCCCTTATGATGGTGTGGACTTACTGCCCATTGTCAATGGTGACGTGGAGCGTAGATCCAAACCCCTTGCTTTCGATTTTCAAGGACAGGCCGCTCTAATAGATAATGAGTACAAGATTTATAGCGATGATGGCGGACAGAATTTTACACTATATAACATAGAGAAGGATGTTGGGGAAAATATCAATTTAAATAATCAAGAACCGCAAAAACTTACTGAAATGGTGTCTTTTTGGAATCAATGGAAGACTTCTCAAGAGAATAGCGCCCTTGGCAAGGATTATTGACTAATTTAGTAGCTTGCAAAGTCTTTGCTTTTGGATATTTCAAGCTAGAAAGAATTATTTTAACAAACCAATACAACCTTTATGAGATTACTTTTTTGTATACCCTTACTTAGCATTATCTTATTGGGATCCTGTAAGCCAACCGGATCAGAAAAAGATAATAATACTGAAGAAAAACCGAATTTTGTTTTTTTGTTTGCGGACGACCAGACTTTTGAAAGTATTGCCGCCTTAGGTTTTGATGAGGTCCATACCCCAAATTTGGACCGTTTGGTAAATGGTGGTACAACTTTTACCCACGCCTATAATATGGGAGGATGGAACGGGGCCATCTGTGTGGCATCACGAGCCATGATTATTTCCGGGTCCTATATTTGGAATGCCCGCGATAAAAGTGCATTGTGGTCCAAGGGAGACTCAACCGCCTTGAACCAGACTTGGAGCAGATTGATGCAAAAGCAAGGTTATGACACCTATATGACCGGAAAATGGCATGTGCAGGCACCGGCGGGCACTATTTTTAATGATGCCAGACATATTCGTCCCGGTATGCCTGGTGACAAAAGAGATGAATTGGGGGCGGCCATTAAAAAATGGCAAGAGGAATCCGGGGACATGAAGGATTGGAACGACTATATGCCGCTGGGCTATGGACGACCAACCGGTCCGGACGATACCGAATGGCAGCCTACCGATACACTTCAAGGTGGTTTTTGGGAAGGAGGAAAACATTGGAGCGAAGTGGTTCGTGATGATGCATTGGCATTTATTGATATTGCCAGCAAAAAGGAAGATCCCTTTTTTATGTATCTAGCCTTTAATGCTACGCACGACCCAAGACAGGCGCCACAGCGCTTTTTGGATATGTACCCTCTGGAAAATATCAAGGTGCCGGAAAACTTCTTGCCCGAATATCCTTTTAAAGATGATATGGGGAATAGACCTGGCCTTAGGGACGAGGCATTGGCTCCGTTTCCTAGAACAGAGTATGCCGTAAAGGTACACCGCCAGGAATATTTTGCGCTTCTTAGTCATATGGACGAACAGATTGGAATTATATTGGACTCTTTGGAAGCTTCAGGCAAAATGGACAATACCTATATCTTTTTTGGTGCCGATCACGGACTCTCCGTTGGTCATCATGGCTTAATAGGGAAACAGAGTATGTTTGATCACAGTGTTCGTATACCTATGATGGTAATGGGCCCGGGCATTCCTAAGGGAAAACGTTTAAGTCAGGATGTTTACCTGCAGGATATTATGGCTACTACCTTGGATTTGGCCAATATACAAAAGCCAGAATATGTGCAATTCAATAGCTTTATGGACATCATCAATGGAGAGCGCCAAGAGAGTCATTATAATGGTATCTATGGTGCCTATATAGATTTACAGCGGATGATTCGCAAGGATGGGTATAAACTATTGATCTACCCTAAAATAGACAAGGTGCTTTTGTTTGATTTGGAAAAAGATCCCAATGAAATGAATGATCTGGCCAGTAATCCAGAATATTCGGACAAGGTCAAGTCTTTGTTTAAGGACCTTATGCAGCTGCAAGAGGAAATGGACGACAAACTGGATCTTGGGGAATTATATAAAAAGATGTACCAATAAAATATCAAAATACCGGTGATCCCAATAAAACAATATCCAATGGTCTGCTGCCTGTTCTTATTATTGAGCTGTGGCGATAAAGTGAAGACGAAACAGTTGGTAGAAAAAGAACCTCCCAACATTTTATTTATTTTGGTAGATGATCTTGGAAAAGAATGGATAAGCACTTATGGGGCAGAGGATATTCAAACCCCTAACATTGACGCTCTGGCCAAATCCGGTATTAAATTCAATAATGTGTATTCCATGCCTCAATGTACTCCTTCAAGGGTCACTTTGCTCACTGGTCAATATCCGTTTAGACATGGATGGGTAAACCATTGGGACGTTCCACGTTGGGGCGGGGGAGCCCATTTTGATGAGACGGAGAACCCTACCTTGGTCAATGAATTGAGAAGGGCTGGATATAAGACCTGTGTAGCCGGTAAATGGCAGATCGACGATTTTCGGGTAGAACCGGATGCATTGGAGAAAGTTGGTTTTGATGAATATTGTATGTGGACGGGTTACGAGGCAGGTATTGGGGCAAGTGCCAAAAGATACTGGGATTCCTATATTTATACAAAGGATGGCAGTAAGACCTATCCTGGAGCCTTTGGGCCGGATATTTTTAGGGATTTTATTATCGATTATTTAAAAGAAAACAAGGAAGATCCAAAGTTTGTGTATTATCCTATGGTCCTTACACATACGCCATTTGTGAATACGCCAGACGAAACTGCCAATGATAAGTTGGGTAAGCACAAGGCAATGGTACGCTATACCGATAAAATTGTGGGGCAACTGGTTGATGCCTTAAAGCAAAACAATTTGTTGGAAAATACCATGATTGTGTTTACTACGGACAACGGTACCACAAGATCCATTTCCGGAACGTATAAGGGAGAGATTGTACAAGGGGGCAAGGCCAGTACTAAAGAACCCGGAATCTGTGAGCCTTTTATTGTTAGTTGGCCAAGTGAAATAACAGCAGCTAGGGAGTCTGAGGCCTTAGTGGATTTTACGGATTTACTACCTACATTTTTGGATATAGCCGGTGTAGGGGAAAAAGATAAATGGACAAAAAGTAATGCCGGCCATACTATAGATGGCAAGTCTTTTAAAGATGTATTGCTTATGGGGGATGAAGCCTCTAAAAGAGATTGGATATTGGGAATGGGAGGTGGTAATAATGCCCGTCTGACTAAAGATGGAGTGGAGAACCAGTTTATATTCAGGGATAGGGTAATCCGCAATGAGCAATATAAACTCTGTGTAGATTCCAATAGGGAGGCTATAAAGTTCTTTGATTTGAACAAGGATCCTTTTGAGCGAAAAAACCTTATTGATAGTTTCAGCACCGAGGAGCAGAAAAATAATTTTAACAGCCTTATGGAAGTGATTAAATCATTCCCAGTTAAGGACAATGACCCTAAATACAATAACAATCCACCTAAGGATTGGGATGTTGAAATAACAGCTGAGAGTGGAACTTGGAAAATATAGATGTGCTTGTAGGTCTTTAGAAATGGCCAGGCCTAGATACAGTGCAGTCTATTGTCCTAGGGGATCTATCTAGATGGGCAGAAGAAAATTGTTTTGCCCTTTGATTCATACTCTAATTTGAGAACTAGGTTTTATTTATTAGTACTGCTATCAAAAAAAAATCCAATCCATTTTACATGGATTGGATTTTTTTAATATGTATTGCATGAAGTTACCCTACACTCTAGGTAAATCTCCTTCACCTTTTAAAGGTAGATTTGATTTGCCCATTAGAAACGTATCCACGTGGTGTGCTGCTTGTCTTCCTTCAGAAATGGCCCAAACTATTAAGGATTGTCCTCTTCTTTGGTCTCCGGCTACAAATACACCTGGTACATTTGTTTTGTAATCTGCCTCGCTAGCTTTAATGTTGGTACGGGCATCAGCTTCCAGTCCTAATTGTTCTGCGACGGTCATTTCAGATCCCGTAAAGCCCATTGCAAGAAGAGCAAGTTCGCATTTCCATTTCTTTTCTGTTCCAGGAACCTCTTTTAGTGTAGGTCTTTTGCCTGGTTCTCTGATCCATTCAACCTCAGAAGTAACTAGTCCGGTTAGATTTCCATCCTTGTCTCCAATAAATTTTTTGGTAGAAATGCTAAAGAATCTTTCCACACCTTCCTTATGCGAAGTACTTGTTCTAAGTCGCATGGGCCAAAATGGCCAAGGTTGACCTTCTGGTCTGCCCACTGGTGGCTTTCCTAATATTTCAAAGTTGGAAACCGAAGTAGCTCCATGTCTAATGGAGGTACCTATACAGTCCGATCCGGTATCACCCCCACCAATTACTATAACGTCCTTGCCTGTGGCTTTAATTTCTTCACCTAGATCTTTAATGCCATCAACACGTTTGTTGTTCTGTTTTAAGAAATCCATGGCCTGTACCACTCCTTTGAGGTCTGCACCTTCTATAGGCAACCCTCTTCTTACGGTAGCACCACCAGAAAGTACAATTGCATCAAACTGTTCCTTGAGTTCTGTGGCAGAAATATCTACCCCAACATGTACTCCGGTCTTAAATGAAATGCCCTCCTCTTTTAGGATATCTACTCTACGGTCAATGATATTTTTTTCCATTTTAAAATCTGGAATACCGTACCGTAAAAGTCCACCTACTTTTTCGTCCCTTTCAAAGACAGTAACCAAATGTCCCGCCCTGTTTAGCTGTTGTGCTGCAGCAAGACCTGCAGGTCCTGCGCCAATAACGGCTACTGTTTTTCCTGTTCTACTTTCAGGTGGTTCGGCTACGACCCATCCTTTTTTAAAGGCGGTTTCAACAATGTTTTTTTCAATATTCTCTATAGAGACGGGGTCCTCATTGATGCCAAGAACACAGGCCTCTTCACAAGGTGCAGGGCATAACCTTCCTGTAAATTCCGGAAAATTATTGGTAGAGTGTAATATCTCGGCAGCCTTCTCCCATTTTCCTAGGTATACCGCATCATTGAAATCTGGGATTAGATTTCCTAACGGACAGCCACTGTGACAAAATGGGATGCCACAGTCCATACATCTGGCACCCTGGTCTTTTAGCTCCTTTTCTTTCATTGGAAGCGTAAACTCCTTGTAGTTTTTAATTCTATCTTCTACAGGGGCGTACTCTTCTACTTTTCTATCGAATTCCAAAAATCCTGTTATCTTTCCCATATTTCGATTATATCGTTTCTAATTTTTCTTTTTCTAAACGTATCAATGCTTGCTTGTATTCCTCTGGGAATACCCTTACGAACTGAGGTAGGCAATCTTCCCAATTTTCCAATATCCTTTGAGCTAGTGGACTAAGGGTGGCATTGTAGTGGTTTTCTATTAAGCCCTTCAACTCCGCAATATCATTGTCGTCTTCAACCTTCAAAAGATTTAGTGTTTCTGCGTTGCAGTTCTTTCTAAAGGTTTTCTTCTCATCAAAGATATAGGCTATACCACCACTCATACCTGCGCCAAAGTTTCTTCCTACTTCACCAAGGATAACGGCAATACCACCGGTCATATATTCACAACCATGGTCTCCTATACCCTCAACGACAGCTTTGGCCCCTGAGTTTCTTACACAAAAACGCTCACCAGCTTTCCCGTTGATATAAACCTCTCCGGAAGTAGCTCCATAAAGGGTAACATTACCGGTGATAATATTATCTTCTGGTTTTAGTGTGGATTTATAAGGAACCTTAATGATCAGTTTAGCTCCAGACAAGCCTTTTCCAAGATAATCATTAGTATTTCCATTAACGATCATGGTAAGGCCCTTTGTTGCGAAAGCACCAAAACTTTGTCCGGCAGAACCGGTGAAATTCAGTTTTAAAGTGTTTTCAGGTAAACCGTCAACACCGTAAATTTTTGAAATTTCATTACTAATAATTGCCCCAACTGCCCTATCCGTATTGTGGATTGGGAAATCCAAGGTGATTTTCTCTTTTCTAAAAAGTGCGGGATGTGCTTTTTCTATTATTTCAAATTCTATAGACTTGTTAATGTCGTGCTGCTGCTTCTGGGTATTGTAGAATTTGGTACCCTTAGGTACATCTACTTGGTATAAAATAGGTGTTAGGTCTATTCCGGCCGCTTTGTAATGCTCCAATGCTTTTTTGCGGTCTAACTTTTGCACCTGTCCAACCATTTCGTCTATAGTCCTAAATCCTAATTGAGCCATAATTTCACGAAGCTCCTGCGCTACAAAGTACATGTAGTTGACAACGTGCTCTGGCTTTCCTTCAAATTTCTTGCGCAATTCTGGATTTTGGGTGGCTATACCAACCGGACATGTGTTTAAATGGCATACACGCATCATAATACATCCGGAAGCTACCAATGGTGCGGTGGCAAATCCAAATTCTTCGGCGCCCAACAAGCAGGCGATGGCTACATCCCTACCAGTTTTTAGCTGTCCGTCACATTCCAGAACGACTCTATTTCTAAGGTCGTTCATGACCAATGTTTGCTGTGCTTCGGCAATACCCAATTCCCATGGTAGTCCAGCATGTTTCAAGGAAGTTAATGGAGATGCCCCTGTACCTCCATCATGTCCGGAGATAAGGATAACATCGGCCTTGGCTTTGGAAACACCTGCCGCAACAGTACCAACACCTACTTCCGAAACAAGTTTTACATTAATACGGGCTTTGCGGTTAGCTGATTTTAAATCAAAAATCAATTGGGATAAATCCTCAATAGAGTAAATATCGTGATGTGGTGGAGGTGAAATTAGTCCCACATATGGTGTGGAATTCCTAGTCTTGGCGATGGATGGATTAACCTTTGGTCCGGGTAATTGTCCCCCTTCACCAGGTTTTGCCCCCTGTGCCATTTTAATTTGGATTTCCTTGGCGCTGGTTAAATAGTTGGAAGTAACTCCAAATCTACCTGATGCAACCTGCTTGATGGCACTGTTCTTCCAGTCGCCAGTTTGATTCTTATAAAAACGTTCTGCATCTTCGCCACCTTCACCAGAATTACTCTTACCGCCTATCCTGTTCATGGCAACAGCTAAGTTTTCATGAGCTTCCTTACTGATTGAGCCATAGGACATGGCCCCAGTCTTAAAGCGCTTTACTATTTCTGTCCAAGGTTCAACCTCTTCCAATGGAATGGGGTCGTAATTGGAGAATTCAAACAAACCTCTAATGGTCATTAGATCCTTGGACTGCTCGTTTACCAGTTTGGCAAATTCCTTATAGGTTTCCGGTTCATTGTTTCGAACGGATTTCTGTAGTTTGGCTATGGTCAACGGATTAAACAAGTGCTTTTCTCCATTTCTTCTCCAACGGTACTGACCGCCGATTTCCAAGTCCAGATTGCCTTCAATATCCTTATCGGAATACGCTTTCTGATGGCGTTTCGCAATTTCTTTTTCAATCTCGTACAGCCCTATTCCCTGAATCCTGGTAGGGGTATTGGGGAAGTACTTGTCTACAACCTTGGTGTTGATTCCTATACATTCAAATAATTGTGACCCTCTATAGGAGTTTAATGTAGAGATGCCAATTTTGTTCATCACCTTAAGGATTCCCTTACCAACTGCTTTGTTGTAGTTACTTATGGCTTCCTCAAAAGTGTATTCGGTTATGTCGTGTTCTTCAATTTGTTCAGCAATGATTTC
>CAXAVP010000108.1:0-13646 GCA_963972175.1 uncultured Arenibacter sp. | reverse complement strand
TGAAGTGGCCTGTTATGAGGGATTGGTAAGCGTACAACACAATAATGAGGAGATAAAACTTCCTGCTGGAAATTCGCTAATAGTGGTCAAAGGAGAAATGCGGACTATGGAAATTCCTAAAAACGGAGAACCGTCATGGTTAAGTAATGAAAGTAGTTTTAAGAGTATCCCATTAAAATTTGTCTTGGACGAATTTAAAAGACAGTTTAATATGGAAATTTCCACCCAAAATATAGACACCGATCAATTATTTACCGGATCCTTTAGCAATACCGATAAAGATTTAGCGTTGAAAAGTATTAGTGCTCCTTCACAAATTAAGTATAAATTAGAAGGTAAAACCGTGCTATTCTATGCTGAAGCACCATAAATACATTGTATTTTTATTTTTACTGCCACTGTTCTTCTTGCCGTTTAATGGAATGGCCCAGGAAGAGACTGCCCAAAAGGTAGCGGTGAGTACTTATTTGGAAAAGCTGGAAAAGGAGTTCAATATTAAATTCTCCTATATTGATGAGGACCTTAAACATCTGGAGTTCCAAATCCCCGAAAGTAGCACGCTAGCAGACATACTCGCTGCCATCCGCGACCAAACTCCTTTACGGATCACCAAATTAAATGACCGATACTACGCTATTTCCAAGAATACGCTAGTGGATATATGCGGCCTGGTATTGGACAATTATGAGAACAGTACTATCATGAATGCCACCATTGAGGTTTTGGGGAACAATATTACCCAAATTACGGACATGGAAGGAAGGTTTCAATTACAGGACGTCCCTATAAATGCCAATATCGCCATTAAACACATTGGATTTAAAACCAAGTATATAATGGCCCAAGAACTTACTGCCCACGATCCATGCAAGTCTATCTTAATGTCTCCTAGTTATCAACAACTAAACGAGGTAGTGGTGTACCAGTTTCTTACCACAGGAATAACCAAACAACAGGATGCCAGCGTAACACTGGATATAGAAAAGTTTGGAATTCTCCCGGGTCTAATTGAGCCCGATGTACTACAAACCATTCAGGCATTGCCAGGGATTAAGAGTGTAGACGAAACCGTTTCCGACATCAATGTTAGAGGTGGTACCAATGATCAAAACCTAGTGCTATGGGACGGTATTAAAATGTACCATTCCGGACATTTCTTCGGACTTATTTCTGCATTCAACCCCTATTTAATAGACAAGGTAACCATCATTAAAAATGGTACCAGTGCAGCCTATGGTGACGGGGTAAGCAGTGTCATCAACATACAGACCCAAAACAAAATAAACGATTCCTTTGTTGGCGGGGCAGGTTTTAACCTACTCAGTGGTGACATCTACGGACAACTTCCGCTTTCAAACAAGGTTTCGGTACAATTCTCCGCAAGACGCTCCTCTACCGATTTTATAAATACTCCCACCTATAATCGTTTTTTTGAAAAGGTTTTTCAAGACAGCGAGGTCAAGGAAAAAAAGCAGCCCGATGATTCTGGGGAAATAGAAAGAAACGAAGATTTTTATTTTTATGATTTTTCTGGAAAAATACTCTATGACGTTAATGACAACCAAAAAGTACGACTGAGTTTTATAAACACCAATAACAATCTTAATTATTCCGAAAAAACCGAAGACAGCAATAATAAGAGCTTATTGCAGCAGACCAACCTATCATTTGGTGGAAGTCTGGAAAGCAGTTGGAGCCCAAAATGGAACACGCATTTAAATCTGTATTACACCAGGTATAATTTGGACTCCCAAAACATCCCATCGGAAACCCAACAACTCTTCCAAAGCAACCAGGTTTTGGAAAAGGCCCTAAAAGCTAGTGCCAGTTATAAAATGGGCAGCCGTCTTAATTGGCTTAATGGCTATCAGCTAAATGAGGTGGGCATCACCAATTTCACCCAAGTTAGTCAACCCGCATATAAAAGCAATATTAAAAGTGTAATACTAACCCATTCCCTTTTTAGTGAACTAGGCTATGAATCACTCAACAAGAAATTCATTGCCAGAGGGGGACTCAGATTAAATTATATCAAAAACCTGGAAACCTTTAGCACTTTTGATGAAATTATTCTGGAGCCAAGAATAAACCTCAACTACTCCCTGACCAATGAAATAAAAGCAGAGCTATTGGGTGAATTTAAAAGTCAGACTACGAACCAAATCATAGACCTGGAGCAGAATTTCCTGGGAGTCGAAAAAAGGCGTTGGATACTATCTGATGACAATTTACTGCCCATTACAAAAAGTAAACAGTTATCCTTGGGCCTCAATTATGACAAGAATGGGCTTTACATTGGGGCCGAAGGCTTTTATAAAAAAGTAGCTGGCCTAAGTACCTCCACCCAGGGCTTTCAGAACCAAGATCAATTCAATGGTGAGATAGGGAGTTACCAAGTTTCGGGAGGGGAATTCCTGATCAATAAAAAAACGGCTCATTACAGCAGTTGGTTTAGTTACGCCTACAATGTTAACGATTACTTCTTTGCAGATATAACCCCCAACAAATTCCCCAATAATCTTGACATAAGGCACACAATCACATTTGCCGGGACCTATACCTTCAAAAATTTCAGGATGGGCATAGGAGCCAATTACCACACTGGAAAACCTTATACCAAGCCACAAGAAGGCAACAACGCCATTCTACTAAATGTATTTCCCAACAGAATAAATTATGAGGATCCCAATAGCAGTAGGCTTCCCGACTACCTTAGGACAGATGCCTCCGTAATTTACAATTTTAAGACGGGAAGAGCCGTTAAAGCCTCAGTAGGAGCCTCTGTACTCAATATATTGAACAAAAAGAATATCTTAAACACCTATTATAGGCTAAATGACCAAAACGAAATTGAGACCGTAGAAAGGGTTTCGTTGGGCATTACCCCCAATATAAGTTTCCGAATGAGCTTTTAGTCAGTATTTAAATTCAATCACCTTTTATTTTTAACACAAAAAAAAAGCCGGAAGCTTTGTGATAGCACCTATCCAAAACTCCCGGCCAACTTCAACAATAAATCAAATTATTTACTCAAATCCTTTATCCTGATATTTCTAAAGGCCAATTCGGCACCGTGGCCTAAAAAGGCAATATGCCCGGAATCACGATCTAAACCTGGGTGATCTTTATGATCTGCAGTACCGTTCTTTGAAGCTTCCTTATAATCCCCATCAAGGATTACAGTTCCATTCAAAGTAATCTTTATATGGCTGCCCTTTACAATCACCTCCTGGGAGTTCCATTCCCCAACTGGGTTTAGCGCACCCCTTTTGGCCGCAATAATACCATAAACAGATCCGTGATATTGGTAAGGCTTTAGGTTGGCATAGATTTCTGCCGTATTATCCAAAATCTGTAATTCCTTGCCCAAATAGGCAGCATCACCTGTCAAGGGAGCATGTATCCCCAGACCGTTATTGGCTCCTGGCGTTAATTTAAAATCAAACCTGAATATAAAATCCGAATATTCCTCAGCGGTATACAGGTTGCCGTGCCCACCTCTTTTTGGACGAACCAACAACTCGTTTCCTTCCATTACATAGTCGGTCTTATTACCAACCCAATGATCCAGATCCTTGCCGTTCAATAGGGACTTAAAGCCTTCTTTCCTTTCGGCTTCGGTCAATTGTTCATCACCAGAACTAATTTCCCTCACGTATATGTTCCTAAAACCAAGGTCTTCACCATGGGCTTGTAATTCAATGGCCTCTTTTGCAAAAATGGCTTGCTTACGGTCCCAATAGTTTTCCAGGACCACATTATCGGTTACCAAAACACCGTTTAAATGAACGGTTACCCTTTCACCCACCATTTTGATCCTAAAGGTATTCCACTCATCGATAGGGTTATCGGCCACTACCAAAGGTTTACTCTGGTGTTTCTGGTTATTGTATAGTCCGCCAGATCCTACCTGGGCACCAACATCAACCCTCGCAGTATCCCATATCTGCACTTGTGGGGTACCTCTTAGGTATATACCGCTATCCCCGCCTTTGGTAATTTTCCAATCCACCAACATTTCAAAATCCCCATAATCCTTAATGGTGCAGATATTATTATAACCTTCACCTTTAAAACCAATAACTCCGTCTTCTATAAACCAATCCCTCATCATCTGCTCATTGGCTTTGGCCTGTTCAATGGCTAATTTTTTTGAAGACATTTTAGAACGTGCAATAGGGTTCTTCACCAAACCTTCCCAGCCTGTAAAATCCTTGCCATTGAAGATAGATACGAAGCCCTTTCCTTTTGGCATTTTATCCAAAAACTCCTTCACATCAATCTTGATATACTGACTATCGGGACCTGAAAGATTATCGATACTCTTGCCAACAATATCCCTAACGACTTCTCCACTTAAACCGTTCTCTTTACCTGGTGTGGGCAAGGCTATTGCTATTGCTGCATTGGAAGCCGTAGACAATAGTTCGGGGTCATCCAAGTATTCGGATACAAACACTAAGGACAAAAAGGTCTTTACTCCTTTGGCCGCATTAAGAACCTTTTTCTTTTCTGCAATATTTTTGGTCTCTGGCATTAACTTCCTAACCAACAATAATTTCTGGTCTGCCGGATAATCCGATTTTCTTACTTTGGCAAGATAGTTATCAAACGCGCTTTTTCTCAATTCCTTATCGGTTGTAGACTGAACCGTCTGGAACAAATATGGCAGGGCATCGTTGTTTTTCCAATTGGACAGGGCATCCAAGGCAATGATTTTTTCGCTATCACTACCAGTGGACAGACGTTCTGCTACCAATTTCAAGGCAGGTCTACTGCTCAAAGACGCTAGTATAGGCAACAATTTAGACTTATCGTCGGCTTTTTTATAAGCTGCAAAGATCTCTTCTGTAAATTTACCATTATTGGATTCCACTATGTTCAATACCGCTTTTTGTACACTTTGTACATTCTGTGATTTTTCAGTTTTGCCCAAGACTGTAATCAGGGTAGAAAAATCCCCATCCGAGGAAACGGATGGCAGCGCGTCATAAACCGCATTGCTGACATTTTCATCCCCACTACCTATATAGCTCAAAATGGTACTAAACTGCTCCGTGGCATTTCTGGCAGCCAAGACGTTTATCAACACTTCCTTGCCTCTTGCATTTAGTTGGGGAAGTTGTTTGGCCAACACGCTAGCATCCTTTGACCCACACAACCGCAGCAAGGTCTCTTCAACAGCTTTAAATTCAACTGGGGCAACAGCAGATGCCAAACTTTTGAACAAAACAGGAATGGCCTCGTCCTTATCCTGATAGGTGAGTGCTTTTATTCCAGCCACGCGAACATCGGTATCTTCATCTTCTACAGCCTTTAAAACAACCTTTTCCATAACCACTGCCTCATCCCTTTTCTGCAGTAATCTTATGATCAGCGGCTTAATTGTTGTAGAGGCCTTTTTATATTGCTTTGCCCACAATGATACTTCATTGGCCGATAAGTCGGAACCAGCAGCATCCAATACGGCACCAACGTAGTTCTTACCACCTTTTTTAGATTCCTTCAACAAGGTCTTTGTAAAAGATCCCCCTTTGTTTTCACTTAATATATGTATGGCTGTCGATCTAAAATGCAATTGCTCATCTGCCTTACAGTTCTTTAGTATAGCATTGGCTACCTCATTGCTCAGCTCTATATTACCCTCTTCTTGTAGCCTATTGCCATAATGCATAAAGGCCAAAATACTTTTACTCTCGTCCAAGCGGTAACTGGAATCTTTTACCCACTCCTCCAAGACATCATATGAGGTTGGGCTGGCTATTTCGGCAAGCGCCATTAAACTTTTTCCCTGTACCAATGCTGAGGAAGAGTTAAGCAATCCGATCAATATTTCTTCGGCAGGAGCAAACTGTAATTTCGCCAATGCATCTATAAATGCCGCTTGTTTATTGGGATCCCCTACTTTGGTAGCTTCCAATATGGCTATAGATGCCTCGGTCGTACCTATGGCAGTCAAAGCCGCAAGAGCAGGCTTGTACAAATCACTATTGGAAAGGTAAGCACTCAATGCCGGAACACTCGCATCTGTACCTACATAGATCAAACGATCCATTAGGAATGTTTTTACCTCCGGGTCAGCAGCCGATTCCAACGCCTTTAAAAGCGAATTCTCAACTACATTGTTTTTAATTTTACTATGCTTACCGCCACTGTAAACTGCCACACTTTGGATAGCGTAGCGCGCCTTAGTATCGTTACCCGTTCCCAGTGGCACTAGCAAGTTGGTAAACTTCAATATACCAGGCTCTCCAAGTTCAATGATTTCTTTCATCAAACGATCTGAATGCTCCAAGTCCTCGGTAGGCAATTGCATCAAAATATCTGCAACCTTTGTATCAAGTGTTCTGTTATCCTGAGCATTTATGGAAAGTGTACCCATAAAAAGTAACAGTACACCTATTGTTCTATATATAGTCTTCATCTTAATATCTCTAAAATTGTTGGTTAATATGCCCAAGAGGACCTCATGGGTTGATCTATTAATCTATTGGCTTCCTCATCATTGATAAACTCCTGCTTTACCGGGTCAAACTCGAGGGTGCGCCCCAATCTAAGCGCTATAATCCCCATATTCACCACGGTTGCGGAACGATGTCCGTTTTCTTCGTTCAAGGCAAACTTTTGTCGGGTTTTTACCGATTCAGTAAACTGGGTAATCTGCTCCTCCGGATCCGGGATACTATCAATTAGACCTTCTATATTAGGAATAGTAGATTTAAAACCATTGTATATTTTTCCATTGGGTCCTTCTATATAAGCGGCATTCTTATCTTTATTTTCCCCATCCAATATAATCTGACACCCATCAGCATAGGTATATACAATTTTTCTCCAAGTCCCTATGGCATCATAGTGTTGCTCTGGTGCGTCCACTTCCACTTTTACGGGGCTGGTATTATCCTTACCCAAGAAATATTGTACCGGATCTATATAGTGTTGTCCCATATCTCCAAGACCTCCACCATCATAATCCCAATATCCCCTGAAGGTACCGTGTACCCTATGTGGGTGGTATGGCTTTTCTGGCGCAGGGCCTAACCACATATTATAATCCAACTCGGAAGGAACAGGCTGAGGCGTAAGATTCTCTTTACCTACCCAATAGAACTTCCAATTGAATCCTGTTACTCCACTAATGGTAACTTTTAAAGGCCAACCCAAGGCTCCACTATCAACAACTTTCTTTAGTTTCTTAACCGGTGTTCCCATTCCGTAAAAATTATCCTTAAAACGGAACCAAGTATTTAATCGGAACATTTTACCATGAAGTTTCATGGCTTCCACTACCTTTTTACCCTCTCCTATGGTTCTGGTCATAGGTTTCTCACACCAAACATCCTTACCTGCCTCAGCCGCCATGATAGACATTAGACCGTGCCAATGGGGCGGGGTGGCAATATGCACAATATCTACATCAGGCCTTTGGAGTACCTCCCTAAAATCGCGATACCCCTTTACGCTGCCACCAACTTTTTGTAGTGTATTGGCCAAGTGATTGGCATCCGCGTCGCAGATGGCCAACAACTTTGTACCCTCATAGGTAAGGTGACCTTGCCCCATACCCCCAACACCTATTACAGCCTTGGTCAATTGATCACTGGGTGGGATAAAATTGGCCCCTCCCATTACATGTCTGGGAATAATGCTGATTCCCGCAGCTGCCACAAGCGATTTTCTTACAAAATCTCTTCGGCTAGTAGATTTTTTCTCCATTTATACCTATTCTATTATTTAATTGCAATTTTGACATTCAAAGCAACAAAGAAACGGCATAGTGCGTAAAAAAAGGGGTAATATTTGGGGTAATAAAATAGAAAAATAGGCCTCTAAACCATTTTTTTAGCTTCCTACTGCTTCTCTGAGGAATTGCTTATTACCATCTCCTCAAATCTTAGAGCGTACGATTCCCCATAAATCTTTTCATAAAGCTTAACAAAATTATCGTAAACGGTACGGGCAAGACTTAATTTGCCCTGCCTAATAAGTATCTGTAGTTTTATCTGCAAAGCATTTTCATTTAAATCGTCATAGATGTACATTACGGAAGCAAGGTCATATAATAATACATTATGGGCATCCGCATCCAGTTTATTTGATAGCTCCCAACAGAATTCAATAATACTATTGCTCATTTTTTCCACAAAGGGATCCAACCAAGAATCGCTCATATTTGCCAAAAACCGACCTTCTTTTAAAATAGCCAACAGTTTTGGCAAACGCTGCTTCAAGTAAGGCACAGTCCTATCTCCCAAACCTAGGTCGTGCATAAGGTCCAATACCTCCTGATAGTCACAATAACAATTAGGACCCAATTGTAAAAACCAATTCTTATCCTTAAAGGTTAAATTAATTTCTTTGGAAGCCGACAATATTGCCCGAAGGTTCTGAATATTGGTCCCTCGGGTATTTTTGGCATTCTTAGATCCTACCCCAGGCCATAGAGCCTCTGTAAGCTTCTTTGTGCTTATGCCCTTATTATCACCTATACTATGCAATAGCACTATAACAAATAGCTGCTTTAATTTGGGCGACAATCGCTTTGCTATATCATTACCGTCCTCTGTAAGTATCCTTAAGGAGCCGAAACACAATATTTTTTCGGGTTTTTTTTCATCTTTACCTCTTCCATTAAAAGTACTTTCCCTCTTGGGCACCCTGGAAGACAACATCCTATTATTTTTATCAAGCCCAATTCTATTCCAGAACCACCAGACCACAAATACCAAAACCACGGTACCCAATACCGTCCAAATAACTAGCATATTGGACTGCCATTCCAGTTTATTTCCTACCAACCCTTGGTACTCCTTCGTAATTTCATTGGCATTAAGTTCGCGTTCCCAAATTTTAATGTTCCCGAGATAACCATTGAAAAATTCCTGCCATAAATTACTCCCTATTAAAATATTGTAATCGGACGTATCGTAGTCTTCAATAAGTTTAATTTTATCAGTAGGCTGACCGTTGACAAAAAACAGAAGCTCATTATTTACCTTGGAATGAACCAAAGCCACGTGGGTCCATTTACCCAATGGCACAGCAGATGCTTTGGAAATATAATCTTTAATCCCCGCCATGGTAAAGGTCAAGAAACCATTGCGCAGCTTCAGCACAAAATTCTCCCCCTTGCCCAAAATGCTATTGTTTTCGTCCAATACCGTTGGTTTAACCCATGCCGAGATGGTAAAACTACCTTGAAGTGCGTTCCTACTATCCAGTCCTGCATCCACATAAGCCCCATTGCCAAAGAACCCCACCTTAGTGTGGGTAGGATCATCTATGATGGCAAGGTTGTTGGCAATCAACTCCCTATTATTCTTGCGCGCTATATTCTTAATATCCGTCCCAAAAACGAAATAATCCGTTAACCCATATTCAAAATCCAAGGGAAAACCTGTAAATTCCTTAAGGTTATCCCGGTTTTCAGGTGTAGTAAATATAATGTCAGGAGAAAAATAATAACCTGCCTTATGGGGGACAAAAACCGGCAAACTCTCCCTAAGACCTATTGGCACACTAAAATAGCCATTGGCCACAAGGTTTTTAGGTCTTTTAAAATACACTTCGGCCAACAAACCGTCTTTAGACCTCACAGCGCCAAACACTTTGTTCCTTGCATTAAGCTTAACAATAATGCTATCTGCCTTCCCAAACAGTTCCGGATCAACCTTAATAAAATTGGGCATCCTGGCCGATTGCCTCCAAATTTCCATAAAGATACTATCGGCAACCATTTCCTCATTGGGTAGATAAAGCGCCCCTAGCTCTTTAAGTTGTTTGAACTTTACCCCTATATTTTCTTTGGGCAAGGGGTCTAGTTTTAAAACTTCAACATCCTGTAAAGAAACTCTTGGCACCCAAATGTCTTCGGGCCATTTAAGATCTAACTCAGCCTCGCTTAAAATAACGAGTGAGTCCTTTTTAGTAAACAATTGCTGTAATAGGGGCTGCTGATTCTCGCGGTAATGGGAAATGAGCACTGCCAAAGGAGACTTACCTCTTAGCACAGAAGGCAAATTGGCAGAAGTAAGCTGATCAATATCAACCAATATTCGAGATTGAAGACGAACTTTCCATTTATCCTCCTCTGAAAGTTGATGGTATTCTTGAGCTGTTCCTATTGCCATAAATAGGAACAAAAACAACAAACCAATTTTACATGCTATACTTCTTCCCAGCAAAATTTACACAATCAACCCCATTCGGGAATTCTACTTATCCCCGCAATTTACTAAGAATAAATAGAATTATATCTATACAAAATTAGCTGAAGTAAATCGATATAGTAAAAAGGGAAAACCGTCCTTTATTACCATATACTTTATAAAAAACTTGAAAAACTACATTCTATCCGGAACTTTAATACCCAACAATCCAAATGCCGATTTGATGACCTCAGCCACCTTTTTGGCCAACTGAATCCTGAATATTTTCTTACTATCCTCCTGCTCTCCTAAAATAGAAACATTCTGATAAAAGGAATTAAATTCTTTTACCAAATCATAGGTATAATTGGCAATAAGGGCCGGGCTGTAGTTTTCTGCTGCCAATTGAACGGTATCCGGAAACAACTGCAATTGTTTTAACAATTCCTTTTCCTTATTATGCAATTCTACCAAGGCCTGCTCCGCACTAAGGTCTTCCCCTAACTCCTCTGCCTTTCTTAGGATAGATTGTATTCTGGCATAAGTATACTGAATAAAAGGCCCTGTATTCCCTTGAAAATCTACCGATTCTTCCGGGTTGAACAAGATTCTTTTTTTGGGATCCACCTTAAGGATATAATATTTTAAGGCCCCCATTCCTATAATCTTATAGAGCTGCTGTTTTTCCTCATTGGAATAATCTTCCAATTTACCCAACTCCTCGGATATTTCCGCAGCTGTTTGGGACATGGCTTCCATTAACTCGTCGGCATCAACCACTGTCCCTTCCCTACTTTTCATTTTACCACTAGGCAAGTCTACCATACCATAGCTTAAATGATATAATTTTTCTGCCCAAGAAAATCCCAGTTTCTTCAGAATTAGGAACAACACCTTAAAATGGTAGTCCTGTTCATTCCCTACCGTGTAAACCATACCTCCAACATCCGGATTGTCTTTAACACGCTGTATGGCCGTTCCTATATCTTGGGTCATATACACTGCCGTTCCGTCTGACCGTAGCACTATTTTCTCATCCAACCCCTCTTCTGTCAGATCTATCCACACACTACCATCTTCCTTCTTATAAAAAACACCTCTTTGCAAACCATCTTCAACAAAATCCTTTCCTAACAAATAAGTATTGCTCTCATAGTAAAGTTGATCAAAGTCTACCCCCATATTATCATAGGTCACTGCAAAACCGTCGTACACCCATTGGTTCATAGTCTTCCAAAGCCCAACCACTTCTTCGTCTCCTGCCTCCCATTTTCTAAGCATATCTTGGGCCTCCAATAGTATTGGCGCTTCCTTTTCGGCTACTTTAGCATCCATTCCTTCCGCAACCATTGCCGAAACTTCCTCCTTATAGGCCTTATCAAAGGCTACATAGTAGTTTCCCACCAATTTATCACCCTTTAACCCGGTGCTTTGAGGCGTCTCTCCATTCCCATATCGCAGCCAGGCCAACATACTTTTACAGATATGAATTCCCCTATCGTTAATTATTTGGGTCTTGTACACCTTTTTCCCAGAGGCCTTAAGAATTTCCGATACCGAATATCCCAACAAATTATTACGTACATGCCCCAAATGAAGGGGTTTGTTGGTATTGGGCGAAGAGTATTCTACCATGACCGCATTGTTCTCCGATCCGGATACAAAACCATAGTCGTGCTGCCCCCGTATTTCATTGAAAAATGTTAAATAATACCCGTCGCTAATGGTTAAATTTAAAAAACCCTTAACCACATTATAATCCTCTACTTCCGAAACCTCATTCTTTAAATACAGCCCTATCTCTTCCCCTATCTTGACGGGATTGCCCTTTACATATCGTAACATTGGAAAAATTACGGCTGTAATATCGCCTGCAAAATCCTTACGTGTAGGTTGAAATTCTACCGTGGGCAAGGTTACGTTATAAACGGAGGCAATTGCTTCTTTTACCTTTTGGGTAAGGACTTCTTGTATGTTCATTAAATTATGTGCTTTAGGCCTGCAAAATTAAACATTTTTTATTCTTTCGCCTTGGTCTGGCGCAGAAGTAGGCCGGAAAGAGACCAGAATTAATTAACTTTATAAGTCCATAGATAGGGAATGGCCCCAAACAGAGCCGAAATCACAATAAATTATGCTTTTAAACGTCTCGTATAACAATAAAGAAATCACAAATAAAATAGACAGGGAAGTGGGAAAGCCTTTTACCCTTAAAGAACGTTTCGCCTTGAACGGCATAGGATCTCCAAAACTATTTATAGTGGACTGCAGTAGTGAGATCAAGAACTTGTTGATATTGGACAACAACACCAATTACTGTAACATAGAACTCCGGCCCAAGGGTATTATAATTCGTTTCCGGTCCCTTCTGGAAACCTACGGACTTATCATACCCTATTATAAATTTACCCTTTACAAAACCGATTTTGGAGTATACACCTTATACCGTGACAACTATTTTATCAAAGTGAAATCTGACACCAAGGCCATTCAAAAGTTTTTCACAAAATTATTGGGTTACCGAGCAGACAATGCACCTACAAACATTGAGGATTTATGATAGGCCAGCCAAATATTTACTGAGAATAACTCCTTAAAAAAATATAGATACCCCCCTATACTCTGTCAATTTGAGAAACACTAAACGCAACATTATTACAACCTCTAAAAAGTTTTACAAAAATCCACTCCTCTCCATCTCCCTAGGGTTGCTATCCATTTTAACCCTGATCGTATATGTAGCTACCGAAACCACTTATAATACTATTGAGTGGGCATCCCTTTGGGTTAGGAATCACTTCGGCTATTTCTACCTCTATTTGGGATTGGGCTGTGTGCTTTTCTTGTTGGGAATAGCATTATCGCCATTGGGCAAAATAAAACTAGGCAAACAGAACCAGAAGCCAGAGTACGGCATTTGGGCCTGGACAGCAATGTTATACAGTGCGGGAATGGGGGCCGGCATACTACTTAGAGCCGTACAGGAGCCGGTATACATGCAGCAAAATCCACCCTTTGCATCCCATTTGTCTGTGGATATCCTTGCCCTGGAATATACCTTTTACCAATGGGGGTTTACAGCGTGGGCTTTTTATGGACTTTTCGCCATGGTTATAGGACACCATTTATACGTACGAAATAAAAAGGTACTGATCAGTTCTACTATTGAAGACGTAGTTAAACATAAGACCTCTAGAACAGCCATTGACATCCTCACCATTATGACCACCGTTTTTGGCTTGGTTGCCGCAATAGGTTTGGGCACTACACAAATAAACGGGGGCATAAACCACCTTCTTTCATCATCTTATGGCCTACCCTCTACCCTACTATTAACCACACTTATTTCCTGTTTGGCCTTCTTCTCTGCCTACAAGGGAATAAACAAGGGGATACAGGTATTATCAAAGATCAATATCCTTGTAACATTGGCCTTGTTGACCTTCATTTTTATCAATAGCGACAGCCTGGGAGTATTGGGCAACTTCACCAATGCCA
>CAXAVP010000107.1:0-13673 GCA_963972175.1 uncultured Arenibacter sp. | reverse complement strand
TCTACTCCAACGTTGGTGGTAAACATTCCGTAATTAACAATGGCCTTATTTTTTTCCAAGCTATCTATACTGCCAATAGCCTTTCCATCCATAAGTCTAACCCGGTCACCAACTTTGAATACTGGGCGCGGTTTGTTCTTTTCAATAATAGCGGCCTTCTTCTTTTCTACCTTTTTCTTTTCCCGGATTACCTCTACCTTTTTTATTACCTCTTGTTCTACCTTGGCCTTTTTTGCCTTTTGCTCCCTTACCTCCTTGGCTGACTGCTTTTTGCGTTTACTGTTTTCAGTTTCAACAATACGCAATAATTCGGAAACCAAAGGGCGTTTCTTTTTGTCTTGAAAATATTTTTGAGCAACTGTGTTTACCTTATTGCCCAGATAGATCATTCGTTGATTGTGATCGTACAATTCCTGATAGTTCTCCAATTTGGTTTTAATTTTCAAATTAAGATCCTCCAGTTTTTGGGCTTCCGTTCGGGCCTTGCTTTCTTCTTCCTGAAGCCGTGATCCCGTTTTTTCCATCTTACTACGTTCCTTTTGCAATTTGGCTATCGTAGCATCAAAACGCACCTTGCCACGCTCTATTTTCTTCTTGGCCTTGTTAATTAGGCTATAGGGAATACCATTCTTTTGGGCCACCTCAAAAGTAAAGGAACTACCAGCCTGCCCTACAACCAATTGGTAGGTAGGCTCCAATGACTTGCCATCAAAAAGCATATTGGCATTGGTAACATGCGGTAATTCATTGGCCAATAGTTTAAGGTTGGCATAATGGGTGGTAATAACCCCATAAGCACCCCTATCATAAAAAACTTCCAAAAAGGTTTCGGCCAGGGCACCACCCAATTCAGGGTCACTACCTGTACCAAATTCATCAATAAGAAAAAGGGTCTTATCATTACATTTACGCAAGAAGTAATTCATGTTTTTTAAGCGGTAGCTATAGGTACTAAGATGATTTTCTATAGATTGATTATCTCCAATATCGGTCAGAACATTATCAAACAAACAAACCTTAGAACGCTCGTGTACCGGAATCAACAATCCACTTTGCAACATAACCTGTAATAGGCCAATTGTTTTTAGGGTAATACTCTTACCTCCCGCATTGGGTCCGGAGATAACAATGATCCTATTTTCTGGATGTAAGGTTATGGTTTGTGGATAAGTTTTTTCTTTTTTGTATTTATTGCTCAAAAACAATAGTGGATGATAGGCATCTCGGAGGTACAGTTCCCTGTTTTCACTTATTTCTGGCAGTAGGGCATCCATCTCCAATGCGTATTTGGCCTTGGAGGCCGTGATATCCATATGTACCAAAAAATCCTGGTAAGCGTACAAATCCTCGGAATACGGTCTAATTTGATTGGTTAGATCGTTAAGTATTTTCTGAATTTCCTCCCTTTCCTCAAATTCCAAGTTACTAAGCTCCCTGCTGTATCTTAAAGTGGCTTCTGGCTCTATATAGACGATACTACCGGTTTTAGAAGTACCCATTACGGCGCCTTTTACTTTCTTTCTATACATGCTTTTTACGGCAAGTACCCTCCTGTTATCCACTACAGATTCCCGTATTTCATCCAATAGTTCGGAGGCGTGATATGTATTTAGGGCAGAGGCAAAGCTCTGGTTTATTTTACCTCTGACCGCCACCATCTGGGAACGGATGTTCTGTAGATTGCTGGAGGCGTTATCCTTGATTTCCCCAAACTTATCGATAACCGAATCTATATGTCTTGGAATATCGGGATTTAAGATTATAGCATCCGATACATTAAATAATAACGGATAGTATTCCTTAAATTTTACGAAAAATTTTATATGTGTTGCAACCGTGTTACAGAGAGCAGCAATTTTTTTAAAACCACCAACTTCTAAAGTGGTATTCTCTATTTTTAATAGTTTTAGCTCAGGGTTAATGGTATCGAAATTATGATTTGGTATTCGATTGTCATTGGAGTACGAGGCTAAATATTCTGAGGTTTGCCCTAGAATATTTAATATGTCCGACTTGGAAGATAAAGGTTCCAAAGAAACCACCTGCTCCTTGCCCAATTCTGTAGTACAACGGGCTCCCAGCTGTATCAATACGGTATTAAATTCTAGATCCTGTAATGTTTTTGAACTTATTCTATTCATTTACCTTAATTTCCTATTATCTGGTTATACTAGCCGGTAAATCCAATAATCTACCCAACAGTACCAGTTTGTCCGAAGCCCTATATAAAAGGCGTGGCAGCAACTTCCAACAAGCTTAAGTCTTCAGTCCCTTACGTTTTAAATACTTTATTTATAGGTATAACTCCCCTATGGAAGGCACCATAAATTTAAAACGCTTCAAAGGTACGGAATAGGGGCAATATGGAAGGACTTTACATCTAAGTATTTAAACTGGGGATTAACCAATTTCTTACCTCCAAATCCCCAATTATCTGATGGTAAAGCAAATATTAAGCAATAATTATGGCACAGTATATGTTATACTGTAAAACCAATACAATAGCCATTAACCAAACACCCCTAACAGTAAGCCTATGAAAAATCCTAGTTTAATCATTTCCTATTTAGGAATCGGGTTGCTGCTACTATCCTGTAGTGCAACCAATAATTTAACCATGGGCGCCACCGAGCCAGCTATTGTACACCTTCCCGAAAGTATAAAGCGAATAGGTATCATCAACAGAAGTTTACCTTCCGAAGGGAATCAGAAAATAGATAAAATAGACCGGATTCTTTCAGCAGAAGGCATCAACTTAGATAAAAAAGGAGCTGAAGCTGCCATCATCGCTTTATCCGAAGAACTATATAGAACGGGCAAATTTGAAGAAATAGTGATTCTGGACAACATAATGGAAATTCGGAAGGGCTTAAATGTTTTTCCGGCTACTTTATCATGGGAAACAATAGAAAAACTGTGTAAGTCCAATGGTCTGGATGCTATTTTTTCATTGGCATTTTACGACACGGACACTAAGATTTCCTATAAGGGAACCATAATGCAATTACCCAATAATCTGGGTATAAAAGTACCTGTTCCCGGCCACGAAGTTCAGCTGAATACCCAGATCAATAACGGTTGGCGTATATATATGCCCTTTAACAAACAAATTGTGGATGAATTTACATATACAGATCACTTGGTATCCACAGGGAAGGGGATTAATCCGGTAAAAGCACTCGAAGCTGTGGCCCGAAGAAACGAATCTGTTGAGGAGTTAAGTAAAAATATTGGGTATGCCTACGGATCAAGATTGTCTCCTTATAAGCATAGGATAAGTAGGGATTATTTTGTGCGGGGGACCGATAACTTTGTGGTGGCAAAAAGAAGGGCACAGACAGGAGATTGGGACGGTGCAGCCGAACTTTGGGAACGCGAGCTGAATAATTCCAAATCCAAAATAGCCGGTAGGGCATGTTACAACATGGCCATAATAAACGAGATAAACGGAAACCTGTATGAGGCAATGGATTGGGCATCCAGGGCCTATGCAGAATATAATAATAAGGAAGCACTGAGATATCTGAATATATTAAAATATAGGGCCTCTCAAATAGAAAAGCTAGAGCAGCAAGCATCCCGATAAAATTGGTTAAGGTACCAGAGATTTGAGTATTACCCATCCATTTACCTATTTTTTTGATTGTGCGGACAATATTTTTGCCAATAAATGAGTTTTAGGAGGGTTATGATATTACGTCTAAACTTTTTTTTTCTACTCCTTTCAGGACAAAACATTCGCACATTTTGTATGCGATTGCTAATTTTGGGCCTCTTGGTTCTTATAGTATCCTGTAGTCCCACCAAGTCCATTGTCCTTCAAACAATGGAACCTTCCCCGGTACATATTTCCAAAAACGTTAAACGCATCGGTATCATCAATAGAAGTCAGCCATCAGATCAGCTGAAGGACGACACCGGAATAAACAGTGTGGTTGCCATTGAGGAACAATGGCTTGAAGAAAAGGGTAAGAGTGCAGCCTTGACCGGCTTATTTCAAAAATTATTAAAGGATAATAGATTTCAATCGGTAAGCATACTAGATTCCATCCCTCAGGAGCTAATGCATTTTGAGATGGAAAATGATTCTATTTCTTGGGCGCTGATCAACGATATTTGTAAGACCTACAATGTGGACGCGGTATTCTCCATGTCATTTTTTGATACGGAAACCAAAGTATCACTAAAAAAAACTTCCATGATGCAACCCAATCTAATGCGGGTAAAGGTAAAAGTAAAGGCCCAGGAGATTACACTGGAAACCCTTATTGAAAATGGTTGGAGAATTTATTACCCTAGGGGCAAGAAAATAATTGATGAGTTTGTATTGAACAATCAAATCGTATCCACGGGTAAAGGTGAAAACCCTTGGGAGGCCTATAGGTCCATAGAAGGTCGAAGAGACACCTTGGTAAAACAGAGTAAGGTGGCAGGCCACAATTACGGACTGCGTTTATTGCCCTATGAAGATAGCGTTAAGCGACTATATTATGCAAGAGGTAGCCATAACCTAGACCTGGCCCACTCGTTTATGGAGTCCGGCGACTGGCAAGGAGCTTTTCAATTGTGGGAAAAGGAATTGGAAAATACCAAACCAAACATTGTTGGTAGAGCCTGTTTTAATATGGCGGTCAGATTCGAGATCAATGGAGACTTGGAAAAGGCCATGGAGTGGGCCTCAAAAGCTCATTTAGATTATCACGACAAGAATGCTTTGGCGTATTTGGATAAATTAAAATACAGATTCTCCCAGAACCAAATATTGGAAGAACAACTATCAAAATAATCCTTTGGGAACCTCCTTTTTCAATACAAATAATCTGTTATAAGCCTTATATAAAAAGAAGCGTCTACAGTTAAAACGATTGCATCCCTACCAACTTTTTATACATTCCGTCTTTAGCTAAAAGTTCTGTATGGGATCCCTGTTCAACAATCTCACCCTTTTGCAAAACCACAATCGTATCGGCATTTTGTATGGTGGAAAGCCTATGTGCGATTACAATAGACGTTCTATTCTGCATCATTTTTTCCAAAGCATCCTGTACCAAACGCTCACTTTCTGTATCCAAAGCGGAAGTGGCCTCGTCCAGTATCATTATAGGAGGGTTTTTAAGTACCGCCCTAGCAATGGACAATCGTTGTTTTTGTCCCCCACTCAATTTATTTCCACTATCCCCAATGTTTGTATTATAACCTAGCGGCAATTCTGAAATAAAATTATGCGCATTGGCAATTTTGGCGGCCTCAATTATTTCCTCCTCTGTAGCACCTTCCTTACCTAGCCCTATATTATTTTTAACCGTATCATTGAACAAGATGGAATCTTGGGTTACCAATCCCATTAAATTTCGAAGCGACTTCTTGGTAAGATTTCTGATATCAACACCGTCTATCCTAATTTCCCCTTCATTAACATCGTAGAAACGGGTCACTAAATTAGCAATGGTACTTTTCCCACTTCCCGATTGTCCAACCAAGGCTACGGTCTGTCCTTTTGGTACCTTTAGATTAAATTTTTTCAAGACATATTCATCTTCATACTTAAAGGAAACGTCTTTTATTTCTATTCCCCCATCAAATGTAGTCTTTACTATGGCATCCTTACTTTCTACAATGGGATTATCTGTTTCCAATATTTGTAGCACACGCTCTGCAGCCGAATTTCCTTTTTTTACGCCAAATGAAGCCTTGCTTATTGACTTCGCGGGGGTTAAAATATTGTAGGCAAGTCCCATATAGGCAATAAACGAGGAGGCATCCAATGTTTTTTCAATCAATACCATTTTACCCCCAAACCACAGGAGCACCCCTATGACCAAAATTCCCAAAAACTCTCCTGTTGGTGAGGCAAGATTTTGTCTGTTCAACAAGGTATTGGAGAAATTGAAAAACCTTTTGGTAGAATTGGAAAAGGTTTTGTAAAATCTGGATTCGGAATTAAAAGCCTTTATTACCCGTAAACCACCAAGAGTCTCTTCTACGATGGACAAAAATTCGCCTTGTTCCTTTTGCACCCTATCCGATTTCTTTTTAAGGGTTTTCCCTATCCTAGAAATAATCATCCCGGCAATTGGAATAAAAATAAATACAAACAAGGTAAGCTTGGTACTAATACCAAACATTATTAGGATGGTAAATACTATGGTTAGCGGCTCCCTTACTATAAGCTCCAATATAGACAAAAAAGAATGTTGTATCTCTAGTACATCAGAAGTAATCCGGGCTATTACATCACCTTTTCTTTTCTCGGAAAAGTAAGAGATGGGCAGGTCTACAATTTTGGCGTACATCTTATTTCTAATGTCTTTTAAAACCCCATTTCTTAAAAAGGTAATAAAATACATCGCCAGGTAGTTAAAGAAATTCTTTAAAAGAAAAAGAACCAGAACCAGTCCTATTACCAGAATCAATCCTTTCATTTCGTCGTCTCCGGAATAGGCATTGACCCTGAAATTGATATAGTCCTGTAAAAAATCCTTTAATTGCCCCAGACCAGTGTATGTAGGCTCTTCCAAGACCTTCTTTTCTGGCTTAAAAAGTACATCCAACATAGGAATCAATGCCGCAAAGGAAAGGGCACTGAACAAGGCATAAAGTATATTAAAAAAAATGTTTAAAAAACCGTATTTACGGTAAGGTTTCGCAAAGCGAAGAATTTTCTTAAAATACTCCATTAACCAATTTTAAGTTCTTTGAGGATTCTTTCTATTTTAGCATCCAGTTCGGCATCTACTTTTTTGTAATCGGCAGCATCCTTCAATTGGGTATTAATACTAAAATAGAATTTAATTTTGGGCTCCGTACCACTGGGTCTGGCCGCCATTTTGGTTCCATCCTCGGTTATATAGATCAGAACGTTGGATTTAGGGATATCTATGGGCCTTACTTCCCCTGTTAGAACATTTTTGGAGGTGGCCGTATTGTAATCTTCAACAGTCACCACTTTGGAACCATCGATGGATTCAACAGGATTATCCTTAAAATCGATCATCATCTGTTTAATTTCCTCGGCCCCGGACATTCCCTTCTTGGTCAGGGAAATTAATTTCTCCTTATAAAATCCATATGCCACATAGCAATCTATCAGGTCTTTGTAAAAGGAACTACCAATGGCTTTGGCGTTGGCTCCAATTTCACAAGCCAGTAGGGTAGAGGTCACGGCATCTTTATCCCGAACAAAATCGCCCACCATAAAACCAAAACTTTCTTCACCACCACCAATAAAAGGTTGGTCTGGGAAATCCTTGATCATTTTGGCAATCCATTTAAAACCGGTAAGGGCCGTTTTGCACTCAATACCATAGCCCTTGGCCAATGAATCCATCATGGGGGTAGATACTATGGTAGAGGCAATAAATTCCTCTCCGCTAAGGCCTATTTGCTTTCTTTGATCCAACAAAAACTTGGTCATCATGATCATGGTCTGATTCCCATTAAGGATTTCCATGTTCCCGTCCAAATTACGGACTGCAACGCCCAAACGGTCACTATCGGGATCGGTACCTATTACCATATCCGCCCCAATTTCCTCGGCCTTTTTAATGGCCATGGATAAGGCTTCGGGCTCTTCTGGATTGGGGGATACCACGGTTGGAAAATTTCCATCCGGTTTGGCTTGCGCCTCTATTACAGTAACATTTTCATATCCAGCACGTTTCAACACTTCTGGTATTACCGTTATGGAAGTACCGTGTAAAGAGGTAAATACTATCTTAAAATTATCCTTGCCCTTGGCATTGAAATTTCCATTTTTAACAGAGGCCTCTATAAAGGCTTCATCTACCTCCATGTCTATTAATTCAATAAGACTTTCATCTGCATTAAACTTTATATCTTCATAAGAAAGGCTATTGATTTCGCTAATAATCTCACCATCCTGTGGTGGTACAATCTGACCTCCATCGGTCCAATAAACCTTGTATCCATTGTATTCTGGCGGGTTATGAGAGGCTGTTAATACAATACCGGCATGGCAATTAAGATGTTTTACAGCGAAAGAAAGTTCTGGCGTAGTCCTTAATTCGGAAAAGAGGAACACTTTAATATTGTTGGCAGCCAATACTTGGGCTACCGTTCTCGCCAAGGTATCGCTATTATGTCTACAGTCATAGGCAATAACAACCTTGATTTGCTGCCCTTGGTAAATTTCATTTAAATAATTGCTAAGCCCTTGGGTACTTTTCCCCAAGGTGTATTTATTGATTCTATTGGTTCCCGCTCCCATTATTCCACGCATACCTCCGGTACCAAATTCTAGGTTCTTGTAAAACCTATCCTTTAGCTCTTCGGTATTGGAATCCATTAACCCACGAATTTCCTTTTTTGTCTTATCATCGAAAAAATCGGTTAGCCAATTTTCAGCATTTTTTAGTACGGTCTCCATAGTTATTTGGTCTTATATATTCTTAAAAATACGAATATATTCTATTATTTTTTAGTGATATTTATTTCTTCGGTGATATTGTAGCGCGTTTCATTTTTTCTGGATCTCACCATAATTTCCCCCAAGAAACCCGCGAGAAAAAGCTGCGTACCTATTACCATGGCTACCAGTGATATATAGAATTGTGGCCGCTCTGTTATAAGTCGCCCTAAAGGATTGATAAAAACCTTATCGATACCCAAGTAAAGAGCAAATCCAAACCCTATAGTAAACATTAAAACACCCAAGGCACCAAAAAGATGCATAGGTCTTTTACCAAATGTAGAAACAAACCAGATAGTAATAAGGTCTAAAAATCCATTTATAAATCGGTCCATACCAAATTTGGTTTTTCCATATTTACGCGCCTGATGCTGTACCACTTTCTCATCAATTTTGGAAAAACCGGCGCTTTTGGCCAGAACAGGGATATAGCGGTGCATTTCCCCTGACACCTCAATGGTTTTGATAACCTCCTTTTTATAGGCCTTTAAACCACAATTAAAATCGTGTAACCTAACCCCAGAGGTTTTGCGCGCAGCCCAATTAAATAACTTGGAAGGCATGTTCTTTGAAATGATGGAATCATATCGCTTTTTCTTCCAGCCAGAAATAAGATCATAACCGTCTTTGGCTATTAGCTCATACATTTCTGGTATTTCCTCCGGGTTATCCTGTAGATCGGCATCCATGGTAATAACCACATCCCCCTCGGCCGCTTTAAAACCAGCATGTAAGGCCTGTGACTTACCAAAATTTTTTAAAAAGCGAATTCCCTTTACATTGGGATTGGCAGCACCCAACTTGCTGATGATTTCCCATGAGCTATCAGTACTTCCATCATCAATGAAAAGTATTTCATATAAAAAATGATTGGTATGCATTACACTCACAATCCAATCATGTAGTTCTATTAACGATTCTTCTTCGTTGAGTAAGGGAATTATTATGGATATATTCATTCGGTACTAATGGAAAATCTTTTCAAAAGTACAAATTACTGAATAGTTTCTTGCTTTTTTAAAATTAATGCTGGAATTAGCGATAAAAAAAAGCTGGCCACAACACTATAAATTAGACCAAACATAATTTGCATGGAGGGAGTGGTGAACTTTTTTCCCATTTCAACTTGTGCATCAATTTGCTCTGGAGTCATTTTTGTAGTTTCCATCAGCAATCCTTTTTGGTATTCCATAGCCTTATTCATCATTTCAGGATCAATTAGACCTGCCATGACCTGATTGAAAATAATACCTATAATACCTCCTACCAAGCCTATACCAACACCTATCTTTAAACCCTGACCCAAAGAAATAAAACCATTATTATCCTTTCTAAACTGAATAATACCAATGGTAATCAAGGAAACGGTAATAATAAGGCTAACCCCCAGAACCATCATCCCCCCTTGATAGTGCATATCCAAGGAATATAGCATTAGGGCAAATACAACACTCAATGCCCCTAATATAAGCCCATAGGTCAAAGCATATTTTCCTGTTTTTGGTTTAATTTCCTCCATATGGCGTACAAAATTATTGGTTTAAAATAGTTAGTGACAAAGTTGTTAAATTTGTTACATCTAAAGTTAAGATATTTTTATTTTTCTTTTTTGGGATTAAAAATTGTTCTTTTCAGAAAAATAATTAAATTTGCAGCCAGAAATTAAGAAGGAACAAACGTTTTTTACAATGAAAAAAGATATACATCCAGAGAATTATAGATTGGTAGCTTTTAAGGACATGTCCAATGAGGAGGTTTTTATTACCAAGTCTACTGCTAATACCAAAGAAACTTTAGATGTTGATGGAGTTGAATACCCATTGATTAAATTGGAGATATCCAGAACTTCACATCCATTCTATACTGGTAAAGCCAAACTCTTGGATACAGCAGGTCGTATCGATAAGTTTAAAAGCAAATACGAGAAATTCAAAAAATAATAATTTCTTAATAAAAGAGTTATTAAGTCACGCCCATGCGTGACTTTTTTTGTTTTAAATTTATGGTATGAACTATATTCTTTTTGATGGTACCGTTAGAAGATCCCTACTGCCCTTTACCTTTACCAGGCCAGTAGCGGATATTAGAATTGGCATTTTGACCATTAGGGAAAAGTGGGAAAAATATTTGGGCAATACCACTACCACCATAACCGAGGATTATCTTTCTGAAAGATTTCCGATGGTAGAAATGGAAGAAAACGTTTTGATCAATGCTTCCTTTCTACCCAATACTGAATTGGTAGGCCTTGTACTAAATTTAAACCCTTTAGAAGCCGTATTCCACGAAGAGGAGGTTATTGCCTTCCATGCCGAAGAAACGCAGGAAAATGTAGATTTGTCCACCTATAAAAACATTGAATATAAAGGTCCCATTTTAAGAATAGAAAACACTTGGGATATTTTCTCTAAAAATGGCGAGGCCCTTCAGGCCGACTTCGACCTTTTGACCGAGGGCAGAAAAAGCGCTCCTATTTCTAAGACCAACAGTTTAATAAACCCCGAAAATATATTTCTAGAAGAAGGGGCCAGCGTGGAGTACAGTATACTAAACGCTTCCGAGGGACCTATATATCTAGGGAAGAATTCCGAAGTATGGGAGGGAAATCTCATCCGAGGAGGTTTCGCCCTTTGTGAAAAGGCGGTGGTTAAAATGGGCGCTAAAATTTACGGACCCACTACAGTAGGCCCTTATAGCAAGGTCTGTGGCGAAATCTCAAACTCTGTACTAATAGGGTATTCCAGTAAGGGGCATGAAGGTTACCTTGGCAATTCCGTACTAGGGGAATGGTGCAATATAGGAGCCGATTCCAATAATTCCAATTTAAAAAATAATTACGCCAAAGTTCGTTTATGGAATTATGACAGCGAAAAATTTGAACAGACCGGACTACAGTTTTGTGGCCTTATGATGGGAGACCACAGCAAAACAGCCATTAATACCATGTTCAACACAGGGACGGTCATTGGGGTAAACTGCAATATCTACGTACCTGGATTTCCTAGAAACTTTGTTCCCAGTTTTAGTTGGGGCGGGGCTTCCGGATTTACTACCTACCAACCTAAAAAAGCTTTTGAAGCAGCCAAGGTCATGATGGCGAGAAGGGGAGTGGAGTTTAATGACATGGATACCAAAATACTCAATCACGTATTTGAGGAAACCAAGAAATGGCGCAAGGAATAGCTGCCAAAAGTCCAAGCAACCAAAGTATAGACTTTAAAGTATAGACGATTTTAATTATTGGTATATTTGCAATGTTTTTATTTTATTAAGGTATACCAAGCAAGATGTATAAGGTAATGGTAGACGAAGGCGAACTAACTTAAATACCTAAGTCATATAATACAGACCTTCAAAGTCTACCGTTAATGGCTCAACACTTTAAAAACCTAAATGTACCCTAGTATCCAAAAGAACAATTGGGACAATCCCAATAATAGAAAAAATTAAATGCATGAAAAAAAAGGTCGCATTTTATACATTGGGCTGCAAGCTCAATTTTTCGGAAACATCTACCATTGCAAGGAATTTGGTTGAAGAAGGCTTTGAGCGTGTAGATTTTACCGAAAATGCCGATATGTATGTTATCAACACCTGTTCGGTTACCGATAATGCGGATAAACGCTTTAAGTCTATTGTAAAACAGGCTCAAAGAATAAATCCCAATGCATTTGTAGCGGCTATTGGCTGCTATGCGCAACTTAAGCCCGAAGAATTGGCGGCGGTAGATGGGGTAGATCTTGTTCTTGGAGCCACTGAAAAATTTAAGATCGCCAACTATGTAAACGATCTTTCCAAAAACGATTTTGGAACGGTCCACTCCTGTGAAATTGAGGAAGCCGATTTCTACGTAGGCAGTTATGCCATTGGAGATAGAACCAGGGCATTCTTAAAAGTACAGGATGGTTGTGATTACAAATGCACCTATTGCACCATTCCCCTAGCTAGAGGAATCTCTAGGAGTGACACCCTACAGAATGTACTTAAAAATGCTGCGGAAATATCGGCAAAGGGAATTAAAGAAATTGTGCTCACCGGTGTTAATATTGGAGACTATGGCAAGGGGGAATTTGGCAACAAAAAACATGAGCACACTTTTTTAGACCTGGTAAAAGCACTGGACACCGTAGAAGGAATTCACCGTTTACGGATATCCTCTATAGAACCCAATCTACTCCGAAATGAAACCATCGATTTTGTAGCCCAAAGCAATTCTTTTGTTCCCCATTTTCATATTCCTCTGCAAAGCGGTAGTGATGCTATTTTAAAATTAATGAGCAGACGTTATTTGAGCAGTCTGTATGTAGACAGGGTAAAAAGAATAAAAGAGGCCATGCCCCATGCCTGTATTGGGGTAGATGTTATTGTTGGATTTCCAGGAGAAACCGATGAGCATTTCCTAGAGACCTATAATTTCTTGAATGAATTGGATATTTCATACTTACATGTATTTACCTTTTCAGAAAGGGACAACACCAAAGCCGTGGAAATGGATGGCGTAGTGCCCAAAAAAGTAAGACACAAAAGAAGCAAGATGTTGCGTGGACTTTCGGTTAAAAAACGCAGGGCTTTTTATGAAAGCCAATTGGGTAGCGTGCGCACCGTGCTGTTTGAAGCAGAGAACAAAGAGGGGTATATTCATGGTTTTACAGAGAACTATGTAAAGGTAAAAGCTCCTTGGAATCCAGAATTGGTAAACACCCTCCAGCAGTTGAAACTGACTGAAATTGATGAGGAAGGAATGGTTAGGGGCAAAGCGGTACAGAAAAGTATTGCATCCGCTTAACAAGTACAATGTTTACGAGTAGACAAAGGCAATTGGTCAAAAACAAAAAAACCTCTCGTGATGGAGAGGTTTTTTTAATCTTTTAGATTCTTATTCCTACAGGAAGCATTTCTTTGTACTGCCTATTTTTGCGTAAAAAGCCCGCTATTTGTGGACTAGTAGGAACAACTCGTAAATTCTGGTCTTGAATATGATTCAAAACACTTTTAATAAAACCTTCTTTAAAACCTTCCAATGTAATTTCTTCAGGAATAACAAGCTTGGTTAAAAAGACTTTGCGCTCTTGGGAAGAATACTCAATTTTAGCTAGGTGGCCATCTACCCTAGCTTCAAATTGTCTTAAGAAGCCATTGTCCTTAATTTCTACTCTGTTCATATAGTTTGATTTTAAATAATGATTAATTTTAGATCACAATGTTCTCCAGTTATAATCTAGTTATATATTACAATTAATAAAGT
>CAXAVP010000106.1:0-13694 GCA_963972175.1 uncultured Arenibacter sp. | reverse complement strand
TCTGACAATGGGCACATGCCTCCCAACGATCATATCTGGCTTCATCACCCCCGATATGTATATACTTACTGGGGAATAGCGCTACCACTTCATCAAAGACATCTTCCAGAAAATCGAAGGTAGACTCCTTGCCCACACAGTATAATTCACCACTGATAGAGTGTTGGGTCTGCACCACTTGCGGGGCCCCGGTACAGGACAAATGCGGGTAGGCGGCAATGGCCGGTAAGGTATGGGCCGGAATCTCAATTTCAGGTATCACCTCTATATTTCGCAATGCTGCATAGGCTACTATTTCCTTTATTTCCTCTTGAGTGTAATAGCCTCCGGTTCTTTCATGTCCCTCACCCCTGAATCCACCTACCGAAGTTAACTTAGGATATTTTTTAATTTGTATTCGCCATCCGGCATCGTCTATTAAATGAAGGTGTAGTACATTCATCTTGTACATCGCCATCATATCTACCAATTGCTTTACATAGGACACCTCATAAAAATAACGGCTTACATCTAGCATCATTCCTCGCCAAGGATATGCCGGCTCGTCTTCTACGTAGGCACCTTCAATGGTCCAATCCACATCTTTTTGTCTTCTTGGATTGAATATTTTTACGGGAATCATTTGCCGCAACGTCTGTATACCATTGAATACACCCGCCTCACTATTGCCAATAATTTGAATGTTTTTGGCAGTTATTAAGAGTCGGTATCCCTCTTTCGCAGTGCCGTTGGGGTCTACGGAAAGTTGAATACTATTTTTTTTTGATTTATTTGATGAGGACAGTTCAAAATCCCATCCGGTAGCCGGGGAAAGGGTTTCTTCCAAATAAGCAGCTAAGGCCTCCAAGCCGGTACCGTATTGTATTTTTGTTGATGGGTGTAGTAAGAACAACTCACCATTAGGCTCAAAACGCTGTGGCTTTGGAATAATATCTGTTGCCACTGCCTGGCCGTAGAACATCATCATCACGAAAAACAATAGAAATGTCTTTCCTAAAATAGTTTTTAACATAAAAAATAATTCAAGAATTTATAGATATAATTTTAATAACACTCAATTTTCTATTTGCACCACCTCCATGTATTACGGTCCCAACCTGACCTATCATCATATTCAAGCAGCTTGGAACAATAACCTTCATAGTTTTATCTAAAAAGGTTGTATGAGTTCCAAGCCGTCCAAATAACCCCGAATTTGTTCATTAAACACCTTCTATTGGTAGGCCATGTAAACCTTTGGCCTCTTTAAGTGCGCATTCGAATTTAGTATTTTTAATTGACCAAATGCCCTGTTTTATGCGTTCATTAAACTACCGTGTTCAATCAACCTTACCACTAAAGGAAACGTCATAACCTATTCAAGTAAACCACTGCCCAACCGTTAACAGCACAATGAACCATTTCCTTATCAAGTGATAACCGTTCCGGCGCCTACCTGCTAAAAGATTAACGCTCCGTTTTTCATCCTTATTTAAAGGGATGTTGTTCAAGTAATTCTTCTGGGGAGTAAAACCCTTCCTTCTCCATGATCTCCTCTCTGACCTTGCCTACCCTTTCCTTTGAAACAGGGGAAGCCTTATTCCCGAAGCTATTCCGGACGAAGGTAAGCACTGCCGCTATCTCCTCATTGTTCAACATTCCGCCGAAAGGGGTCATTGGGACCTGTCCCGGATACTTCTTTCCTTTGACCTCTATAGGCCCCATTAAACCTTTTATTGTTAATTTGATAAGTCGATCCTCATTGCCCGTCACCCATTTTGAATTGGCCAATGGAGGAAATTGAGCTGCCACAATGCCTTCACCGTCAGGTTGATGGCAGGTAACGCAAAAGCCTTCTCTGTAATAGATTTCCTTCCCTTTCATATACAACTTCTTGTCCTTTCCTTTTAGGGTGGTTTCCTCTCCCTTGTTCTCTTCGGTTCCTTCCATAAGACGATGTCCGTTAAAATGGGCCATAGCGGCCTCGAAAGGAAGCCGCATCCAATCGTCCAACGGCTTTTCATCTATCTTCTTAAGTATCCTTATTCCAGCATCCCGTTCTAACCAGCTGGCTGCCGCCAAAGCTTCTAGTCGTACCCTTGGACTCTCATCCGCTGCGGCCTTTAATAGTAAGTCCTTTTGTCCCGAAATTTGGTGACCACCATATCTGGCCACCCTAACGGCCGCCGATCTGGCCCGAAAGTCCTTGGATTCAATAACCTTCACCAGTAGTTTTTCATCAATTTTGTTAAGCCCCCAAGTTACCCATAATGCCTCTACAAGCTGGTGTTCGTACCCAGGATCATTTGGGTCCAAGTTGTTGGTCCATGATTGTAATTTTTCCAGGACCTCCGTGGCATTCCTTCCTCTCAACTCCCTTCTAGTCCTATAACGGCTACGATATTCCGGCAATTTCAAATTATCCAACAATTCTTCAACTGTGGCATTATGTATTTTTGCCGGTTCCACCAACGGACGGGACGGGTAGGTCAATCGGTATACCCTACCATGTACATGGTCCCGTAAGGGATCACGGGCATTGTGTTGCATATGCCCTATAAGCACATTATGCCAATCTAGGAGGTAAAGGGAACCATCGGGAGCGAATTCCATATCCACCGGCCTAAAGTTCTTGTCCTCGGCCATGATAAGATCCATCCTATGTTCACTTATATAGCCAGCCGAATTGGGATCGTCCTTAATAATGTGCTGTTTTGTTCCCAAAAAGCCGATGGTATTATTGATCAGCACATCTCCTTGGACCTCATTGGGAAAATGACGACTGGATACAAATTCCAGTCCAGAAGTCGGCCGCACCCGATGATCTTTTTCTATAAGACTTTTCGGGGCGGGAGAACCTTCCCCATATCTGGGTTTTATGGTGCCCGGAAGCATCCAGGTCATTTCGGGATCTGAAGTATAGGCAAAGAAATCCTGCCCCCACTCATCAAAGGCAATTCCCCACGGGTTTGGGATGGGCAATTGCGCAGTTCGTTCTAAATGGTTCCGTTGAGGGCTATATCTAAAGAATCCTCCATTGGTACCACGGATCGTACCATAGGCCGTCTCTACATTGCTGTGGAGAAATACGCCTTCGCCCATATAAAAGGCTCCGGAGGGATCGGCCGTAAACGCACTGATCGCATGGTGCGTATCGTGATCATCGAACCCGCTCAACACCACTTCCCTTACATCGGCCCGGTCATCCCCATCGGTATCTTTTAATAAAACAAGGTTTGTACCCTGGGAAACATACACTCCCTCGGGGGCAAGTTCAAATCCTATGGGCAAATGCAGTCCATCGGCAAAGGTAGTCTGTTTATCTGCCTTGCCATCGCCGTCAGTATCCTCAAGTATGATCAATTTGTCATTGGGTTTACCATCACCTGCCTTATAATGGGGATAACTTGGCATCACAGCCACCCAGAGCCTTCCCTTGTTATCAAAAGACATCTGCACTGGATTTGCCAAATCGCTAAATTCCTTTTCGGAGGCAAAAAGTTCTATCTTATAACCTGGGGCCACTTTGATCTTCTTCTCTGCCGCTTCCCCGTATAAATATTCAGGGTTTCCGTTTTTCGTGTTAGGCTTATAGTTGGTCTCAATTATCGGCAACTTTTTAGTTCTGCTATCGGCAGCGGCCAGATCCATCTCTTCTCCTTTCAGGGATTTCCAAATAGCGGTATCCCTAATTTTGGTCATTTCCCTTATTTTCTCTATTTCTGCGGGATAGTTCTCGGGGCCGAAGGGGTCGTACCTTCTACCATAGGCATGAACCCCATTGGGAATTTTGAAATCGTTGTGCCAGAACCAATTCTTTTCCATCACCGCTCTGTTGACCAAATCACGGTTTGCTTCAGTAACAACTTCACCTGCCCCAAAAATATTATCGGCCAATAGTTTGGAAAACTTCCGGTAACCAAGATCGTTCAATTGGAAACCATCTACCGTCAAATCACTTTTTTCAGATTGGTACCATTCTTTGGTAGGCTCAAAAGCATCTACGAACAGAACCTTATTGGCCGCTGCTACCTCTTTCATGGCCTGGGTATACATCGTCAAGTTTTTATTCTCTTTAGTACCATCCGGTAAGTCCCTATTTCCGGATAAGTCCTGGAAGGCAATCGGGGATACGAGTGCCAATTGTGGTGCTGACGAACCGTTGTATTGCTGTTTTAGAGTATGCTGAATAAATGCTTGGAGTTCCGCTTTGTAATTCTCCAATCCCTCTTCCCCTGCGAAGGATTCGGTATAACCAAAAAAGGCGATTACAATATCTGCCCTTAGCTTGGTAAGCCATTGGTCCGGTGTTTCAAAGTGTCCTTCCGTAGCCGTCTTCAACCACCCGGTAGAAACTTCGAAATGCTCTATTATGGATTCCTAGGCAAAGTTTTCTGCTCCTGGGAATGCCCACGGCGATTTTCTGGAAGGATGCGGCCTAAAACCAGGTGTATTTCCTCCATCGCACATATTACGAATGTACAGGAGACTATCCGGATATCGCAATTGCATTTCTGTTTCAAAATGGCCGTATTCCATCATCCTGGAACCTAAATTGTTCCCTATTAACACGATACGGGAATTTTTTTCGAGCTTAAGCGTAGGATGGTTTGTTTCTTCCGAGCAGCTTATCAAAGCCAGCAAAATAAAAGCGACGATTGTATTGGATAGAACAAGTTTCAAGGTCTTTGCTATATGTAAATGCATTGTTTATTATGTTTTTTTTTGATTAAGTGGATGTATTTGGCAATCTTTAATACACCTCTGGACATTATTTAAGGTCTATGGGCTTCACCCCCCTATTGTCCCAATACTCCTTCCCCATAAAACCATAAGTAGAGGTTTTATAATCGCCAACGAAATCCACCTTTGTCCCTCTATTGGGAATTCTTCGGTCCAAGAGGTAATAGACTGCATTGACCACCAGTCTCCTCAACCCTTCATTTTCAAGGTCGGTGGAAGAGCCCATAGAGGTATGGAAGGCCACCCCTTGTTGACCATTATCTGGATGTTGATAGTTTTTAAGCCATGCCACCGGTATCATAGGATTGTTTTTCTTTCCTTCCACAGGCCGATCAAAGGGGCGCATACCAAAAAACCTATCGTCAACATCAAATTCCCCCTTACGTTCCAGCACCTGTCCTAGGACAAGTGGAGTAATGGGCAGATGGGATACCCTACAACCATATACATCCGTAGGACCCCATATCTCACCATTCTCGATGCCTTTAAGGATTTCATGGCCATGTGCGCTTTCCGCAAAAATTCCTCTAGTGGATTCATGTTTATGCTTGCCATGGTGCCGCACATAGTGATCGCCAAAAAGAAGCCCTCCAAACCCCCTGTACCACGGATGATCAGGATTGTCACTTTGATATTCGGAACTGTAATGGACATACCGCCCTTCCTCGTTCTTAAACCTGTGGTTTGAGGTCCTTAAGCCCAAGACCGGTCTCCCCGCCCGGATATACTCGTCGATGTATCTCATCTGATGGTCGGGGAGCTGCCGCCACCGTGTATTGATCAACATAAGATCGGCGGTCTGGAGAAAATGCAATCCAGGAATATTGTTGTTGACCTCGGGATTCACATTTCCCGTCCGAGGATCGATGGCAAACAGTACAGTGCACTTGTAACCGTGTTCCTTTGCGAGTATCTTGGCCAACATGGGCATTGACTCCTCCGATCTATATTCCTCATCCCCGGAAATTAAAACGATATGTTTCTTCTTACTAGAATTTTCCTTGTCGCCATAGGTGATCCATTCCTGCGAGTTCAAATTGGCAAAGCCCAAACATATTAAACAAATAAATAGATAACTTCTCATTTTAAAGCATTTTTAATCTTAAAACTATACGCATATTTAGAAGGCACCTCATCCGCTGTTAGATAGGGCACTTTAAGAATTACATGCTTCCCTTTTTGTTGGTAATCAATCTTATAATCCGTTCCCAATAGCGTAATCTCGGCCTCTGGATGCAACTTAAGGTTTCTTATTTCCAAGGTATCTTTAGGCCAAATTGGAACGATAGCAAACAAATCCCTGTCCTTTTTGGTAAAGAATATCTCGCGTACGCCGTAGCCGGGCTCCGGATCTATGGTCTGTTTTATTATATAATCGGCCGGCAGGTAATGGGTACCTTCGGGTTTCCAATCTTTTTTACCTTTCTCTGACCACTGACAGGCCCGCTCCCATTTACGGGTTCCATAAATAGCCTCGCCATTGACCTTAAGCCAATCACCTATGGCCAACAAGCGATCTTGCATAATAGGAGGGATATTTCCTTGGGCATCCGGGCCAATATCCAACAGTAGATTTCCCCCGTTACTAACCACATTTAGAAGTAGGTATATCAGGGTTCGCTCGGAAGCATAATCCCAGGCATCTTCATTGGTATTATACCCAAATGAAAATCCAATTCCGCGACATTCTTCCCAAGGTCTGTTGCCGTCTAGTTCCGATTGGTATTCTGTAGTAAAATACCCTCCGTGCTTAAAACGGATTCCATCTCCCCAGCGGTCGTTAATAACCACCTTACCCCCTACTGTAGATTCATTAAAAAGCCAGGCCAACAATTCGGGAGAACGCCACTTTTCCGCACTCATATCCCAATCCCCATCGCTCCAAATAAGATCTGGCTTATAATTTTCCACCAAGTCCTTGAATTGTGGATGCATATGTTCCAAGGCAAATTTTTCCTTGTCCTTTTTCCAAAGTGGATTAAACCATTCATAAAGCGAATAATAGGTTCCAAATTTTACATCTGTTTTCTTGACTGCCACTTCCAATTCCTTTAACAAATCCCTATTCGCTCCAACATCCTTGGCATTCCATGGAAATCCCCAGGTTTTGTTTGCGGTTTCACTGGGCCATAAGGTAAACCCATCATGGTGTTTGGAGGTAATCATCATATATTTTGCTCCAGCATCCTGGAAAAGTGTAGCCCACTTGTCCGCGTCAAAATCGCGCGCGGTAAACTGCTCACCAAAATTGTAATAACTAAAATGAGGTCCGTATGTTTCAACATGGTGATCGTAAACCTCGGTCCCGGAAAAATTTCCATTTCCAAAAAGCGATTTACTTTCCAGCCAGTATTGGTACCACTCAGAATAGGTTCCCTTTGGGCTCCATGCGGGAACCGAATACGGCCCCCAATGAATAAAGATCCCAAATTTGGCATCTTGGAACCAAGAAGGAACCGGCCTACTGTCAATGGATTTCCAATTGGGTTCTATTTTCTTTTGCTGCGCATTTAATTCCTGTACCCCTGTTATCACAAAGGCACAAATCATCAATAATAAATAACTTACTTTTTTCATCTTTTTATTCCGTAATTACACTAAATTCTGCATATCCCGCCTTGTTATTTCCATCCGTGTTTCTAAGGGCTCTTAACTTTATATACCTGGCCTTCACTGCATTAAAGGTTTTTGTTTGCCAGATAGGACTATTTTTAATATTGGAAAACTCCCCTGCACTCTGTAGTTCCCAATTTTTTCCATTGGTAGAAGTGTGAAATTCATAGTCGAATATAATTCCGGAGGACCATCTGTGCTGATCGGGTAGGTATTTGAACCCCTTAAGTTTCAAGTCTTCCCCCAGATCAATCACAAGATCTATAGGCATCTTTTCGGAAGATTGGCCCCAGGATGTCATTTCCAAGCCATCCAGAACGCTCTGTGCATTCTCATCATCAATATTTACAAATTGCCATTTTTTTCTGGCGACATCAAAGTTTTCTGAAGATATTGGGCTTTTTTTACCGGTAATAGGATCTATGGCTATGGCTTTCACATTGACCTTCTCCAATAACTCAAAAGGTGCTTCATACCTTAAGGAATTTATATCTGGAGCAGTACCATCGGTGGTATAGAACAAATCTAGTTCCTGATCTGCCGAAGCGATTGTAACCATTCCCTGCTTACTTCTTGTGATGTTAGGTTTTGCATACACTTTTGGAGCCCGAAAGACTTCTATATTGGAAATAACGGGACTGGCCTTTGCCTTATTTATGGTAAATCTAAGCTTCGATGCCGTGGTTGTTGGCAGACGCAAGATTCTTTTATAACCAATAGTCGTGGCCTTTTCCAGTTCTTTCCATGAACCATTTACAAAAGCCTCTACAGAAAATTCCTGAATTCGCTGACCTAAGGGAATGTATTCTTGGACTAGAAAACGGTTGAATTGGGTAGGTTCCCCGAAATCCAAGGTTACGGTAGCATTAGTGATCCCGTCATTGGTTGCCCAGTAAGTATCCTTATCTCCATCGGTAAGCTTATCGGCATTGTATTTTGGGGCATTGCCCCTTACCTGAGAAGCGGTTACCTTTGCTTTTTTGGCAAGGTTATCCTTAAAATCGGTCTCTAAGGATTTTGCCAGTTCCAAAACCCTTTCCACATCCGTTTCATGGATAAGACCACGAGGATCTACAGGAAAGTTTAGCAATAAAGTAGCATTTCTTCCTACAGAATTATAGTAAATATCCAGCATTTCGGGTAAGGTCTTAACCTTGTGGTCTTCAGACTGGTGGTAAAACCATCCCGGACGGATAGACACATCTACCTCGGCCGGCACCCAATGGGTACCATCTTCGTGTCCGTAGCGCAATTCATGATAGTCCGGGAAACCGGGCCATACTTCGTCACGATTCAAGGTACTCCAATTGGTTTCCCCTACCCATCCTTCTTCGGTTCCACACCATCTGGTATCGGGACCTGCATCACTGAAAAGCATAGCATTGGGCTGCAATTCCCGTACTAACTTGTACGTATTCTCCCAATCGTAATAGGTTTTTCTGTCGACACTTCTATTCTCATTGGCACCTCCATAGTATCCAGATCCGCCATTGGCGCCATCAAACCATACTTCAAAAACATCCCCATAATTAGTCAGTAATTCTTTTAACTGATTCCTGAAATAAGTAATATATTCTGGCTTTCCGTAATCTGGGTGGTTACGATCCCAAGGCGATAGGTATACCCCAAACTTAAGTCCGTATTCTTTACAGGCCTCGGAAAGCTCCTTTAACAAATCCCCCTTTCCGTTTTTCCAAGGTGAATTCTTAACGGAGTAATCGGTATATTCAGAAGGCCATAGGCAAAATCCATCGTGATGCTTGGCCGTTACTATTACCCCCTTCATTCCGGCTTCCTTGATCACCCTGGCCCATTGCCTAGTATCCAATTCCGTTGGATTAAAAAGGGCCGGTTCCTTATCGCCATACCCCCACTCTATATCGGTAAAGGTATTCATGCTAAAGTGAATAAAAGCGTAATATTCCATTTCCTGCCAATTCATTTGGCGTTCTGTGGGAACGGGACCGTAAGCCACTGGAGGAGGAGGTGCTTCCTCACAGGAAATTAAAGATGTCATCAGGGCCATAAGGCTACCTAAAAAAAGCTTCTTCATAACTAACTTTATTATTTATGTTTGATAAAATATTCTGATTAATTGAGGTCAAAATTCACCTCCGCCATACACCGGCTGTTGATCTACTACCTTAAAATATCCATTGGACAAACTCTAGTGGATAAATAATCCAAATTTGGCTCCATAAAACCATGGAGCTCCTTGATGAGCATTGATTTATTTTTAATTACTTTTACATAAAACACTAAAAACAGACAGTTGTATTTCTAAAAAAAGCATGATAAATCACTTAAAACAATTTTTATTATTTAGTTTATTTAATTTGATCCTTAACAATCACTACAATTTCATTTTTTATTAAGTTTTTCATATACTTTCCCATTTATATCTTTTGTTCGCACTTCTAAGGAAGGAAGTCCTGGAAGGTTAGAAGATGGCTTGTCTAAATAAAAATATGCCGTAGCGGAAACATCATCACTTCTATAGAAGTTTGTAGAAACTCCACTGGGAAAATCATCACTGGTAACTGCCGGTGGGTTTTTCATATCTAAATAACGTTTTGCGGCGTTGTAACCATCCTTTTCTACATAAGACCAAACTGGTTTAATATCTGCACCATTGCTATTTAATTTAAGAATGTTTTCTTTGGTAGAATTACCTATTTGCTGTATGGTTACTTTACAATCTTTATGAAAATATACAGGATCATAAGTATGAAAACGATAAAACGTGTATATATCATGTTCCTTATTTGACACTGTACTTCCCTGAATTTTATTAGCATATTCGCCTTGTCCCCATCCAGTGCCAATATAATCTTCAGTACCTGTTCCGCTAAGGGATGGAAACGTAGTGTCTCCATCTAAATATATCTTTACCTCCCCTTCTCCGAACCAGGTGCCTCTATATTTATCATTTCCAATAACTCCAATGTTAGTACCAATATATCGTCCCCTACCATTAACTTTTGGAAGGATTGTATAGTCAACTCCTTTAGTGGTCGCTGAATCTCTGTTCCAATAGGCATGAAAATACATGGTATCATCGGATAACTCTGGTACTTTCACCATATTAATTTTATAATAGAACATTAAAAAATCTTCAGATTCATTTACTATTTCTATTTTTCCTGACTTTCTAAAAGGCATAGGCACAGAACAATTAAATGAACGTCCTTCAGGCATCGAGAAAAATTCATTTTCAAAAGGGGCCATTATTCCGAGACCTATTCCGAAAAAATCTGTAAAAGGAGCAGAAACTGCTGGTTTAGCCTCTCCATCCCAATACATATTTATGCTGACTTTCCTTCTATTTTCTTTAGACCAACCAAACGAATTAGCAGACCATATTTTTGTAATTATCCCGGGCCCTTTTTTATCAAAAATGGTTAAAGTATCGCCAGGACCAATCATACTAAAAGCGTCTCCTTTTGCTCCTTTATTTGTTTTGCCTCCTTCTCCTTTTAATCCATTTTTATTCTCCGAACTAACCCAAATAGTCTCTACACCATTGGGAGCCATTTGATAATACTTTTGAATATCTTCAAGGGTAAACACTTTCCCTTCTTTTTCTGGAGCATTACAGCTAGCAATAATTGTCAGTCCTAAAAAAAAAAAAAAACTTATCCTAAATGCATTTTTCATACTTTTAACTTTATTGATGTAACATTAATTTATTTTCTAATTATCTTATATTCCTTTCAATTTGAGATAAACCATTGTCTCTTAGTAGATGTATTAGCAACACGCTCATTATTCATAATTTCATTTCTTTCTTAATATCATATTCTATTTATGCACTTATTACTAATTTTGAAATCTCCTTTTTTAATTCGTGGCAAGAATTTCCATATTTATTTAGATCTTTATGTATAAACGTCATACTTGCACGACCTATCTTATGTATTCCCTGAATCTTTTTTTATTAATATTATAAGTTTTATCCATACCTACTATTGGTATCTCCTGTACATATAGCGTTAAATCCAAAGCCATTACCACCATTCTAAAAGTAGAGTTCTACTTTATTTTTTTAGATTCCATATAGTTTTCTTTCTATTTTTGGCACCTCAAAAATCCCCTCATAGAATGCATAGTTTTCTGTAGCCAACAACATAAATAAAGGCAACGTTTTTACAGTTTTCCTATATTTAACTACTTACTTAAATTCTTTAATATTTCGCGTCTTTTCCGTCTAAACTCACCAATGTTGGTATCATAATGCTCAAACCCATAAACCGTTGTGCCCACCAGTTCCTTGGCCTTATCGGGAAACTTTTCACGATACATTTTCAATAGTTCATAATCAACAATTCCATCTCGCATTGCCTCCAACCTAATAGAGGGATAGATGGTCTTATTTCCGGGATAGACAATCCAACAATCACCACCAGGAAGCACATTCCCGGAAGAAACAATCATTCCCGATGTATCATCGTAAGGATCATTAGCGGTGGATATTCCAGAGCCCGAACCCCAAAAATTAAAGCCCCAGTGCAAATAACCAGGTATATCATACTTGTGATTTACCCAATGTAATAAACGTGTTTTGATCAAAGGCTGCTCTATAAAACGATTTGCATACTCCCCTTTGGGGGCCAGACAAGTATAGTACCAGGCTTCACTGCCTTTTTTTTGTTGATCATTGTAAAATTCCAGACCATCCTTTAGAAAGTTCATTTGCGGCACCCATACATCTATCATATTTTCCAGTTTATGGGTATGGCAAGCTTCAATGATCTTTACATCCGGGATGAGTCCCTTAATAAATTTAGAAATTTGAATATAGGAGTCCACATTGTCATCTATAGGTTCATCTGCAATATGCTGCAGGTAAATATCTTCCCAGCCATTGTTCCTAATGTTTTTCATTAAGGCGGGAAGGAAACTGGAATAAAATGTTTGTACCCTACTATCTTCTAGGGGCAATAATTCCTTATCTGTAAAACCATCACCTATAACAGGGACATTCAGCCCAAATGGCCCAGACCAGTCCCCATTCAATCGCGCTCCAAAATGACCTCCTTCCAACCGTCCTATGACACCCTCCTCTACAAAAAGGTTAACCATTTTATTGAAATTTCTAAAATCAAAAGTCCATTCATTGTTTTCATAGGTAAATTGTGTATGGTCCAAAGGTGATATGAGCGCTACATTTTGTCTATATTCCGATAAGGTTCTTGCCATTGTCCTGGTCAATTTCCAATACAGGTCACTATATTTTTCAACGGGAACATTATTGTTCAGATAATGTAACCTGTCCAGAAAAAACCAATTGCTTACCCAAAGTGACGTACTGTCTATTATTGGCTTGAACACCTCAATAAAGACTTCCTTGGTTTTAACAAACGTCTCTCCTTTGCTTTCTCCGGATATTTGGACTTTGCCCTTATAAATACCTGGACTGGCATTCTTGGGAATTTTGATAGAAACCCAAATTGGCTGAGTGGTCCCCAATTCAACGTCTTTGTTTTCTTGGTAAATAATTGGATCAGGAAAAAAACCGGATAGTGGCTTATATATATCCCGGGAGGGATCTGGATTGGTCCTACCAACCCTTACAAAGCCAACAAAACCATTTTTTATATCCCTTAATTCCTCACCATCCTTTTCCGGAGGTGAAACCGAAATTCTTAGATTTGAAATGGGTTCATTACTCCGTACCGCAAATTGGAAGGAGGCATGCTCACCTCTGACTACATCGGCATGTGCCGTAATGGGAGGAAAATATGTACTTTCGGGAAATATCTTTTGAAGTGGATCAACATATTCAAAAATAACACCCCCACTGGAACCAGAAGAACAGGCAGTTAAAGCTGTAAGTGCAAAAAACAAAAGTGTATTTACTAGTTTCATAATAATAAATTGATTGGATTACATACTATCAAATGAACAACGAAATTCGCATTCGCTGTATTATTTTTATTATTTGGAAGGGAATTTCAATAATGAAAAAGTAAATGATTCGCTTTCAAGGTTGTTAAATACGCAGCTAATATTCATAATTAAAGTCCCATTCATCTTGCTAAATAGATTTAGCAAGATAGTATTAATGTTTAAATTATTATAGTATAAGTAAATTTTTAACAGCTATGGGTATCCTATAGGGCTTCATAACGGTTCAACGACTAAATGGCATTCATTAGCTAGAAAAATTAGGGAGCCAAATGGCTCCCTAAAACCTACGCTAACTAGACGTAGGGACAAACTAACTCAACTAACTGTCTTTAATACTTTATTACCAATTTGGATTACTGTCCCATTAAAATCTAAAATAGTTCTTTGAAATATTCGAAATATAGTTAGTTACAGAGGTTTTTCGATTAAACGGATTTCAATTTTAACTT